>CADDZK010000222.1 GCA_902812425.1 Actinomycetota bacterium | reverse complement strand
CTGGCCGGGGCCAAGACGCCTTCGTTTGTCGACGGACGCTCCATCAAGCCGCTCCTCACGGACCACCCCACGCCCGAGAAGGACTGGCGTCAGCGCTTCGTCATCGAGTCCGTCGCCGAGCGCAGCGGGGTGGCCCAACCCCCCTTTATCAACGAGAGCACGATAGCGCCGCTACTCACGGGCGACCCGCTACCCAACAACTGGCGAAGGAGCTCGGCCGCGAGCGCGCAGTCGAGCGAGGAGTGGGGCAGGCCGTGGATGAAGGCCTTGAGAACACAGAACTACCTTTACGTGGAATACAAGACCGGCGAACACGAGCTCTACGACCTCAGGAAGGACCCTTACGAGCTACACAATATGTACTCGAGTGCCTCGCCCGGACTTAAGAAGCGCCTCGAAGCGCAGCTCGACGCTCTCAGGCAGTGTGTCGCAGAGGAATGCCACGCCGCAGAGGGCGGCCAGCCCGAGAGTGGTCAACCGAAGAGCGGACATCCGGGGAGTCGTTAACCGCCTTTGTAGGGCTCTCTGCCAGGTGGAAGAAGCTCGTAGAGGAGGCCCGGCTTCACGGGGACCACCCTGAAACCGGCGTTCCTGAAGAGTTGCAAGTTGGCGACACCCTGATCCAGTAAATAGACGCGACCCCTCTTCGCCGCCTTTATCGCGGTCGTTACCCCCGTGAGATCGTCGGTCCCGTAGCGGCGGTTCGTGGTCGCGAGGTCTATGTCGTCGGGCCAGACTATGTCGGCGTAGGAGACGTCCCTGTTGTGCCAGAAGGGGTCTACTATCGTCAGGTCCCTGCGGCGCTTCTCGACGAGCACCATGTACCACATGCTGCTCCTGTGTTGCAGGATGGTCGCGTTCGGCGCGGCGTTCTCGGCGACGGCATCGATCTCCTTCTGTCCCCTGTAGACGCCGCTCATGTCGTCCTTGGCGTAGGTCTTTTCCACGCCGAGCAGCGGTAAGAACAGCAGTACCGCCGAGAGCATCGCGAGTACGACCCCCTTCGTAAGCCTGGGAGAGTCGGCGATGAGGGATTCGATCTCCTCGATCAGCGCCCCGAACCCCGTCGCCGCCCACAGCGAGAGCACGAGGTAGGTGGGGATGAAGTAGAGATCTACGTCAGGGATGTTGTTCTCTACGGAGTAGAATAGCCAGCCGAAGAAGAGGAACCCGAGGAATATACCGACCGGGCGGTCCTTGATGAGCATGATGACGGCCCCACTCACCGCGACCATCGCGACGAGAAAGTGCATGTTGCCGAGCAAATGCTCCCAGTAGAAGATCATCCGCCCCGGCAACTCGGAGGGCCCGAAGGAGAAGAAGGAGCCCGTCAGGTTCCCCCCGCTGACCACGTACCAGAAGCGCCCGAAGTTGGTCGGGTTGTTCGCGTCCATGGGCGGGTCCATCGCGGCCCGAATGGGCAAATACAGGTAGGGCGTGAGCCCGAGCAGGAAGAGTCCGGCGCCTCCCAGAACGAGCCTGACATCAACTAGCTTGCGCCAGTCGACGAGCCCGACGAAGAGAAAACTGCCTGGCAGGAGCAGCCCGCTGGTGAGGTGGTTGGTGAGGCAGAGCCCAAGGAGGAAGGCCGAGAGCAGCAGGTAACGGTCTCTGCGGTGCTCGCGCCAGAGCAAAAGAGCAACGATGGTTACGGCCACGAGCAGGGCGTTCAGTGTGTATACCTCGGCGATAACGGCCTGGGACCAGAGCGCCGCCCCGAGCCCGAAGGCCAGAGCCCCCGCCGCCGCGGCCACGACCCGCTGGCTGAGCAGGAGCGCCGCCGCGTAGACGGCCACCACCGCAAGCGCCGCGTATACGGCGGAGCCGAGGTTCACGCGGTAGGCCGGATCTCCTACTGGCAGGTAGGTAAAGAGGTGCGTCAGCATCAGGTAGGTGGGGTAGCCCGTCGGGTGCGTGATGCCGAGCACACAGACCTGCATCTGCAGCATCACAGAGTCGAGGAACTTGGGGTCGTTGAGATAGAGGACCGTCGGCGCCAGGGTCCTCACGTAGAGGGCGAGGACGAACACGAAGACCGCAACTCCGGCGAGCGAGACGCCAGCCACGCGTAGCCTCCTCTCGCGTACGGAGGCCGGTTTCGAAGTCGTCTTTTCCTGCTCCAGTGCCACGTTTGAGAAGTCCTTTGCCAAGCTTCAGGGCGAGCGCTATTGTACCCAGCCCGGGGACCACATACTTTAATTTGTCTTCGATTACGTTAATATAGCGCTGGCCTTGTGAGATCCTGCGGGTCCTCGAGGCTACAGAGCCGCGGGTGTATCCGACCGCAGGAGTAGTGGAACGGAGCGTTTACGCCGATTTAGTACTCGTTTAACCGTTTTTCCGCTACAATCGTCGGCTGACAAGTTCGGTTCTCAAGTCGGGTTAAATCCTGAACAGAAGATAGAAGTAGCGTAGAGCAACAAGGGAGCGAGAGTAATGAAGGTACTGGTTCTAGGTGGCGACGGCTTCTGTGGCTGGCCTACCTCGCTGCACCTCTCGGCGCAAGGCTACGAGGTGGCCATAGTCGACAACCTCTCTCGGCGCAAGATAGACATAGAGCTGGAATGCGAGTCCCTCACCCCGATCCGCCCTATGGGCGAGCGCCTTCGCGTCTGGGAGGAGCTGACCGGCAACCGGATAGACTTCCACAACATCAACGTCGCCGAGAACTACCGCCAGCTTCTGGACCTGCTCCTCGAGTGGCAGCCCGACGCGGTCATCCACTTCGCCGAGCAACGGGCCGCGCCATATTCGATGAAGTCCAGCTACCACAAGCGCTACACCGTAAACAACAACCTCAACGCCACCAACAACCTGCTGGCGGCGATCACCGAGAGCGGGCTCGACACCCACGTGGTGCATCTTGGGACCATGGGCGTCTACGGTTACGGCACGGCCGGGATGCAGATCCCCGAGGGGTATCTGACGGTCAAGGTCGAGACCGAAGGGGGCGAGCTTGTAGAGCAGGAGATCCTCTACCCGCCGAACCCTGGCAGCATCTACCACATGACCAAGACCCAGGATCAGCTCCTGTTCGCCTACTACAACAAGAACGACCTGACGCGCGTCACCGATCTGCACCAGGGCATCGTGTGGGGAACCCAGACCGCGGAGACCAAGCTGGACGAGCGCCTCATAAACCGCTTCGACTACGACGGCGACTACGGCACCGTCCTCAACCGTTTCCTGATGCAGGCCGCCGTAGGCTACCCGCTCACCGTCCACGGCACGGGCGGCCAGACCCGCGCTTTCATCCACATCCAGGACACCGTGCGCTGCATACAGCTCGCCCTGGAGAACCCGCCCGAGAGGGGCGACCGCGTCAACGTCTACAACCAGATGACCGAGACTCACCGTCTGCGCGACCTCGCTAGGCTGGTCTCCGAGCGCACGGGCGCAGAGATAGACTACGTGCAGAACCCGCGCAACGAGGCCGCCGAGAACGATCTGCACGTCCGCAACGATCGCTTCCTTGACCTGGGCCTGCAACCGACCACTTTAAGCGAAGGGCTGCTGGAGGAGGTCACAGAGATAGCCCGTAAGTACGCCCACCGCTGCGACACCTCGAAGATTCCCGCCACCTCGCTGTGGAGGCCGCAGAAGGAGATCGTGCACCAGCAGGAGGGCGGTCGGTAAGCACTGTGGACCTTTCTCTCTACTACGCGGCTCCCGTGCATCGGGATAGAATAGACCCTGAGGTGGTGATGCCGGGCGTGAGCTGGAAGACGGGCAAGATCTGATGCTGCAGGCCGAACACATAAGCATCGCCGGCGTCATCATAGCGCTGCTCTTCGCGGCGTACGGCGTCTTCAAGTTCCGCGGCGGGGGTAGCAGACTCGACCTGCTCCTCTCGCTAGTCATCGCCCTCGGCGTCGCGCTGGTCTCGGTCGTACCCCAGATCTTCGAGCCTGCGACCCGCCTGCTCGGCCTGGAGAACCGCGCCTTCGCCCTGCTCGGGCTCGCCAACCTCCTGCTCTTCGCGCTCTTTCTGAACATGCTCGGGCGCGTGCGGGAGGCCGCGCGCCGCAGCGGCGAGATCGTCACGGGCCTCGCCGTGAGGGAGTACTCCGAGAAGTACCTCTCGCCCGAGGAGAGGGCCGAGGGACACCCCGGTGAGGTGCTCATAGTCGTACCGGCCTACGACGAGGAGGGTGGAATAAGGGAGGTGCTTCGCCGTATCCCCGACGAGGTCCTCGGTCACGAGGTCAAGACGGTCGTCGTGGACGACGGCTCGAAGGACGCTACGGCCTCCATCGCCAGGGCGGAGGGCGTACCCGTCGTGACCCACGTGGTCAACAGGGGCCAGGGCGACGCCCTGAGGACGGGCTTCGCGATAGCACGGGCCGAAAAGTCCCAGGTCGTCGTCAACCTCGACGCGGACGGGCAGTACAAGCCTGAGGAACTCGACCGCCTCGTGAGGCCCATAATAGAGGGGAAGGCGGACTTCGTGCTCGGCTCCCGTTTTATGGGCTACTACCAGGAGGCGGGGAGCGTCCGTCACGTCGGGGTGGTCTTCTTCTCGAAGATGATCTCGCTTCTCAGCGGCGTGAAGGTCTCGGATTGCACGAACGGCTACCGCGCCATAAGGGTCTCGGAGCTCCACAAGCTCAATTTGCGCGAGGACCGCTTCAACGCCAACGAGATCATCCTCGAAGCCCTCAAGAACAAGCTGCGTTTCGAGCAGGTCCCCGTCTCGATGATGAGCCGCGCCGCCGGCGAGACCAAGAAGCCCCCGAAGCTCGCCTATCCTCTCGGGGTCTTCAGGGTCATCATCTCGACCTGGCTAAGATAAGCCTTCAGCTTTTAGAGATAGCAACCAACGCACTGAGGCGTTACCCGTAACCAGTCGACGCTGATGACTACACGACCATGAAGATTCTCGCCGGGCTCAAAGGCCAGCAAGGCGCAGGCGCTGGGAGCACCCACATCGTGGGCTCGTTCTTCGTCGCCGGGGTGCTGACCTACGCTTTCCAGAGCATCTCGTTCCACGTTCTCGGGAAGGCTGGTTCCGCGCCCCTCACGCTGCTGTGGTCCGCGACCTTCCTCACGGTTCAGGTGCTCTGGATCGGCGGCACGCAGACCCTGGGACGCTACGTCGCCGAAAGAGAGGCGCATGGCGCGGACTGGGGCCCCGTGGTCACGTCGGTGAGGCACTGGCAGATCGGCCTGGCGGCGGCGTTCGTGGTCGCGGGCTTGATCGCAAGCCCGCTGCTCACCAGGGAGCTTTTCGGTAACGCGTGGCTCACCGCGGCGTTCATCGTGGCCGTGATCTTCTACGCACCGGAATACTTCAGGCGCGGCATCTTCAACGGACACAGGCAGTCTCTTCGCCTGGGGGCGCAGATCGTGGCCGAGTCGGCGGCCAGGCTGCTCCTCGCGGCCGCGCTGCTAGCCGCGGGCTTCGGTGTTTTCGGGCCCGCTATAGCCATCGTGATAGCCCCCGTCGTAGGGGTACTCGCGGTTAGGCCCGCTCGCGTAACCCCGCCGGAACGCGAGGGCGAGTCTTTCTCTACGGGGAAGGCACTTCGGTTCGCCGGACCGGTGCTCCTGTGCATGGCGTTCGCCCAGACCCTGATGAACGGGGGACCGATCCTCGCACGTCTCCTTGACGGCACCGATGCGCAGGTGGGCCTGTTCTCGGCGGCACTCACCCTCACCCGTATCCCCCAGTACGTGTTCAGCCCCGCCATAGGCGCACTGCTGCCCCGCGCGAGCCGCGTGCTTGCCGCCGAAGGCAGCGCGGCCTTCGACCGTTTCGTGGTTAGGTCGCTCGGGGTCGTCGGCCTTATCGGCGGCCTCATGGTGGGTGGCACTTGGCTGCTCGGCAAGTGGGGCCTCGCAATCTACGCCGGTGCAGAGTTCAACGCGAGCCGGGCCGTGCTCGTCGCGCTTGCAGCGATGGCGGCCTTCTATCTCCTCTCCGATACTCTCAATCAGGCGCTCTTCGCCCTCGGACACGGGCGCCTCGCCGCGCTCGGGTGGTTCGTCGGGCTGTTCGCTTCCGCCGCGTGCTTGGCAGCGCTCGGAGTGGGGATAGTCGAGCGAGTCTCCTTTTCCCTGGCCGTCGGCACCTTCGTCGCCGCCGCGATGCAGGCGGTGTTCTATCTCGTGGCGCGGAGAGTAGACACCTAGCCGCCGGGACCTTCGACGAACCACTCCACGGTGCGTCTGAGGCCCTCGTCGAGGCCGACCTCGGCCTTCCAGCCGAGCATCCTCCGTGCCTTGGAGGTGTCTGCGTAGTTGCGCCGAACCTCACCTTTGCGGGCCGCGGTCTTGCGGACCTCGATGTTCTCTATGCCTGCTGCGGCGAGGGCGGGGAGGAGCCTGTCGGTCAACTCCTGCACGGTCGTCTCGGCGCTGGTGGCGATCTGGAAGACCTCGCCGCCCACCCCGGC
Organism: Actinomycetota bacterium; assembly: GCA_902812425.1. Classification (GTDB taxonomy): domain Bacteria; phylum Actinomycetota; class Rubrobacteria; order Rubrobacterales; family Rubrobacteraceae; genus Rubrobacter_D. Next base: position 446 of record CADDZK010000222.1, on the reverse strand, counting down.
GACGGTCGCAGAGAGCCGCACGGCCCTGATCAGGTCGTCCACGAAGATGAAGTCGCGGGTCTGGGTGCCGTCGCCGTAGATCTCAAGCACCTCCCCTTCTCTCGCCCTCTTGATAAAGCGGGCGACGACGCTGTTCTTGTGGCCCGAGAGCGGGCCGTAGACGTTGCCGAACCGTAGTGCGACGGTATCTATGCCGAAGGTCTGGAAGTACGCAGAACAGTAACCCTCGCCTGCGAGCTTGCTCGCCCCGTAGGGCGCCACGGGGTGCGGGGCCATCTCCTCGTGTATCGGCGGCTCGGCCTCCCCGATGACCGTCCCCCCGCTCGAGGCGAAGACGAAACGCCCGACGCCGGCGTGCCTGGCCGCCTCCAGGTAGTTGAGGGTGCCAACGACGTTGCTCATGCAGTCCGCCCTCGGGTCCTCGACCGAGGGCGGACTGCATGAGC
>CADDZK010000221.1 GCA_902812425.1 Actinomycetota bacterium | reverse complement strand
TCGGGCGTACTGTGCGCGCCATCTACCGGCGGGGAGTCGTTCGGAGTGGTTCTGGTCGAGGCGATGGCTGCAGGGCTTCCCATCGTGGCGAGCGACATCCCGGGCTACGAGGCGGTGGTAACGTCAGGCAAAGATGGGGTGCTGGTTCCTCCCGGGGATGCAAACGCCCTCGCCGGTGCCTTGGCGGACCTATTGCTCGATCATTCACGCCGGGCAGAGCTCTCTGTGGCCGGGAGTGTCTCGGCCGAGCGTTACGACTGGTCCCTGATCGCCGCGGAACTCGAAGGTGTCTACCTGGACGTGACTGGCTCGTCGTGATCCCCGTCGAAGGCCTTGTGCAGAAAATCTGAGAGCCTCTGCCGGTACTCCGGATGGGTATGTGCGGCGGTATGGGCGCGGTCTTCGATCTCCCAGAGAGCGGCTGCGGGGTGGGCCTCAGCCAGCAACCTGGCGTGTTCGAAGGGAACCACCCTATCGTCGCGGGAGTGAATGATGAGAAACGGCACGCCTTCTTCGTAGAGTCGCACGGCGTCCCACCGCGGCCGCACCTCGAAGGGATCAAACTCCACACCGAGCAGTCTCGCCGCCAAGAGAGCGGCGTAGCTCAAGGGGATCGACGGACCGCGCTTGCCCGGGATGAGGCTTCCTAAGAGGAGGGGCAGGTCGGCATGCCCCCCTTCATCGACGACTGCGGCTACCCCGGTCCCGGGAGCGGCCCGCACGACCGCCGCAGCGCCAGTCGACCAGCCGTGGAGTACCACCCTCTTCGCATCGAAGCCCCGCTCCTCGAGCCACGAGAGGGCGCCAAGCACGTCGCGCGCCTCCTGGTAGCCCGCGGTGCTGAACCTCCGTTCAGAGCACTTCCACCCTCTGAGGTCGATCATAAGCACGTTGAACCCGGCCCGTGCGTAGACGGGAGCGGTCGCGACGACGTAGGCGCTCGACTTGCTGTCGCCCCTACCGTGGACAAGCACCGCGGCCCGAGTGGAGCCCGTCTTGGGGACCCACCAGGCGTCGAGCGCGAGACCGTCCGTGCTTCGGAAGGTTATCTCGCGAAACTCGAACTCCGTATCAGGTAGGGTGGACCGCGCCTGGGCGCCCAACGAAGCCACGAGCCGTTCGAAGCTCAGGCACCCCACAGCCAGGAGCACCGCGACACACAGAGCCCGGCGAGACGCACGCGCCATCGTCCGAATCTCTCCTTCTTCCACCTAAGGCCGGGATCTTGACCTGCGACGGAGTCGGGCGAGCCGTGCGACATGAGATCTAAACCCGGAGTGCCCCTGACTCCTTCTGTTTCGAGACCTGTATCCGCCTGCAGACAAAGGGAGACTAGCCCTCTATGCGCTCCCTCAGCAGGTCGGCCAGGCGAAAAACGGGTGGAGCCCACAGGGCGACGAACATCCCGCCCTTCCAGTGGTCGCGGGCGAACAGGGCGCCGGAGAGCGCCATCATGGTTATCAGGCCTCCGATCAGCACCTGCCTCTCCTCAAGGGGTCCCTTGGATCTGTTCCAGATACTCAACGCCTACCTCCTTCTCTATCCTAGCCTAATTTTCACCGATCCCGATAAGCGTTGCGTAAGCCCGGGTTAATGGCTTGTAAGGTACTCGTTAACGGCGCCTAACAGAACCTTCTGCCCACTCCTCACCTCTGCCGCTTCACTGCAGGCCTTTTAACGACTCACCTCTCCGCGATCGTCGACACATCGCCCGGAGATAGCCGCCCTCGTAGAGATCCGTTATGCCGGCGTTTACAAGATCCTTACCATTTGCTAACAGAAAATGCCTGGCGCCTCAGGCAACGCCTGCGAAAATTGGCGGCGAGAAGCTTGAAAAGGATTCGTGTAGGTAATTGCGGCGAAACCTTTCTCGCGGGGCTTGCCTTTCGGGCCCCGCGCACGGTCCATGCCGGGAACGATTCGGCCAATGAGCCTGAGAGCACGCGGGAGGAAGCGTCCACATGGTCCCAGGAGGCCCGACGAGAGTGCGATCTGGTAGCGAACAGCCGACGTGGGCGGAGAAGTACTGCAAGGTACGAATGATCCCACCCCTTCGGTACGCCGCGCAAGCGCATGACGATGCTCTCCTGCCGCTCACAGGGAAGGCACAGGATGCCTGAAGGACACGACTCGAGCAAGGTCGCGGCGGCTCAGGAGGGCGCGTTCCGCTTTCTCGACACCCGCCGCCGGCCCGACTCGTGGGTCGGGGAGCTTTCCTCCTCGGCGCTCTGTACCGCCATGTCCTCCCTCGCGCTCTATCTGCGCCCGGAGGCGGCACCACGCTCCGTGTGGGAGTCCGGCCTGCGGTGGTTGGCACAGACGCAACACGACGACGGCGGCTGGGGGGATGCCGTCGTAGACCCCAGCAACATGAACGCCACGAGCATGGCGAGCGCAGCGCTACACTACTGCTCAGCCCAGCAATACGGCGACGAGATCCGCGCCGGGCGCAGGTGGGTCGAGAAGACGGGGGGCTTCCCCGTCCTAAACGATCCACGGGCCACCAGCATGAGCGGTCCAGGACGAACCCTGTATGCCCTGGCGGGCTTCTATGAGTGGAGCCGGATACGCAAGCTGCCGACCGAGGTTATCCTGCTGCCCGGCAGGGTACAGCGGACCCTCTCCATCACCTTCTCCTCGATCTTGAGCCTCTCCATCTTGCACGACCATTTCGCGCCCGTCGCGCGCTGGAGACGGCCGCTACGCCGACGGGCCGTTCGGGAGGCCGTGGGGTGGTTGCACCACGCCCAGGCGACAGACGGATCTTTCGGGGGATCGGCGATGCTCGCTTCGATCACGGCAATGTGCCTGACCCTGGCGGACGCCGGCGGCGAGGACATAGTCGAGAAGGCCATTGCGTTTCTGCGGGAGAGTCAGCGGCCAGATGGTTCATGGCCGATGGCCCGAGATCTGGAGAACTTCGATACGACCCAGGCCGTCTACGCTTACCATGAGGCCGGTCGGCCCGTTCCCGGCGGCGAGAAGGTACGGGATTGGTTCTTCGAGCGCCAATGGCACAAGCCCTGCTTTCACACCTCCTCACCGCCCGGCGGGTGGGCCTGGGAACATCCCTCCGGGTGGCCCGACGTGGACGATACGGCCTGCACCCTGCGTGCTCTGCGCATACTGGGGACGCCGCCGGAGAGAGAACAGCTGCGCTATGGCCTTCGCTGGCTTTACGGGATGCAGAACCGAGACGGCTCCTGGCCGACGTTCGTGCGCGACTCCAGGGTACCCTTCGACCGCGGCTGCCCCTACATCACCTCCCAGGCGCTCACGGCACTCGCCGCGATGGGACAGGAGGAGAGACGGGGCGAGGCCGCCCGGAGGGCCCTAGCTTACCTGCGTGGCGTCCAGAACCAGGATGGCGGCTTTCATTCCCTATGGTTCCGCTCGCATACCCGTGGCACGGCGGCCGTGGTCGAGGCCTTCTCGGACCTCGGCCTCGCTCAAGACCCTGTGGTGCGAAGGGCGGAGGAGTGGCTGCGGGTACACCAGAACCCCGACGGCGGGTGGGGCGACGGCCGGGGGGCGGCTACGACCGCGGAGGAGACCTCGTGGGCCACCGCCGCCCTGCTGAGGTCGGACGCGCCACGCAACCGCGAAGCCATCGAGCGGGGCGTAGGGTGGCTCCTGGAGCACCAGCGCGACGACGGCAGCTGGGACCCCGGCGTAGTCGGGGTGTACTTCAGCTCCGTGATCTACTCCAATCTCTTCTATGCCGTAAGCTATCCTCTGATAGCGCTCTCCCGATACCTCATGGAGCCAGTCTCGTGATGCTACTCTGGAGGAGCCCTGCCTGCCTCGGGCTGGCGCGCCCTTACCTGTTCTTCTACGGTAGAACGTGCGCCAATGCCAGGGGTGCGACCTTCTGGTGCTGGGCATGCAGGTAGTGTCCGGCGCTTTGCTAGCTTTCCTGGCCGGGTACCTGGTGGGCTCCGTGCCACTCGGGCTGCTCGTCGCCAAGGCCGTCGCTGGCATAGATATCCGCCGCTACGGGACCGGCGGCATCGGGGCCTCCAACGTGCGGCACAACGTAGGCACCCTCTGGGCGGCAGTCGTGGTGTTGGGCCTCTTTCTGCAGGGTCTCTTGCCGCCTCTGGCCGTACACCTGGCGGGTGCTCCTGAGGCGGTGGTGGTCGCATCGGCGCTCGGGGTCGTCATCGGCTACAGCTGGTCGGTGTTTTTGGGCTTCAAGGTCGAAGGCGCCAGGGGTGTGGGCATCTCCGCCGGGGCGGCAGCGGTACTCTGCCCGAGCGGTCTCATCCCCCTCTATGCAGCGTGCGCGCTGGGCTCTTTGCTCAAGCAGGGAGCAGCCGGGGTGCTGGTAGGCTTCGTCCTCTACGTGGCCTGGGTCGTCTACTTCGCCGGTTCAGTAGCCTACGGTGCGGGCGCCCTGGCGCTCCTGGCGCTCGTGATGATCCGCAGGCTGGAAGGCGTTAGGGAGGATCTCGAGCGAGGAGCGGCCCTACCCGTGATCGTCGACCGTCTGCTCTTCGACCACAGGCCCGAGCGGCCCCTCGCCCGTTACTCAGGTGGCGGAGGCTCATGACCGGCCAAAGGAGGGTGGCCGTGGTCACGGAGAGCGTCGCCTCCCTCTCGCCCGAGGAGGTGGAGGCCGGGGAGATCACGGTGATCCCGGTCCCGTTCAGCTACGCGGGGGGTGCTTATTTGGACGGCGTGAATATAACCGCCGACGAGTTCTACGGCATGATGAGCCCCGATCTGCCGCCCGCAGAGACCTCGGCCCCTTCTCCCGGCGCGTACATGGAGGCGTTCTCCAACCTGCGCAGAGCGGGCTACGAGGTGCTCTGCATCACCGCCACGGCGAAGATAGTCAGGATGCACGAGGCGGCCACAATGGGCGAGCGGATGGCCCGCGAGGAGGGGGTCGGGGGTAGGATCGAGGTCTTCGATTCGGGAACGGCGGCGATGGGCCAGGGCTTCCTGGTGCTTGAGGCCGCAAGGATGGCCAAAGAGGGGGCCGGGATGGATGAGATACTCAGGCGGATGCGCAGGCTGTCGGGCTCCGTCTATCTGCTTGCGACCCTCGACACGCTGGATTACCTCGCCAAGACCGCGCGCATCCCCGGCATCGGCGCCCTCTTCGGCAAGGTACTGCAGATCAAGCCAGTAATCCTCTTCGCGCAGGGCACCGCAAAACCCCTGGAGCGTCCCCGCTCACGCCGGCGGGCCGTAAGACGCCTTCTGGCCCTGATGGAGGAGCGGCTGCGGGGCGGGTTGCCGCTGCACGTGGCCGTGCAGCACGCCGCCGCGCCGAAGGAGGCCGAGGCGCTCAGAGAAGAGGTGGAAGAGCGGTTCTGCCCGAACGAGCTCTCGATTCACGAGTTCTCGCCGGTGATGGCCAGCTACACCGGTCCTGGATTTCTGGGCCTCGCGTTCTATGAAGACCCCGAATCTACTCCTGCGTAGCCTCCGGCAAAGACGCCCCAGGGGTACTCTGGCGTCGCACGCTCGGCCGTCTTCGCGGCGGTGGCACCGTTCATGGATTGCGATCGTGATCTCGAAGGGAGCGAAACCCGGGCCATGCGAGTTCTCCCGGCCGCGGCGTTAACGACGAGATAGGGGATATGCTTTGTAAGACGGTACCTCTACGTAAAGCCGGAGGTGAGAGCGACGCTCGGGATAGGGTTGACATTCTTCGCCGGGTACATGATAGGCGCGGTTCCCATAGGCTTGCTGGTAGGAATGATCGTAGCCGGCGTGGACGTCAGGGACCACGGGACCGGCAACATCGGGGCCGCCAACGTACGTGAGAGCGCCGGCACCCTCGCTGGTATCGTGGTCGCGCTGGGGGTCTTCCTGCAGGGCCTTCTACCGCCCCTCGTCGCACGCCTCCTCGGTGCCTCGGAGGCGGTCGTGGCCGCCGCCGCTGTGGGGGCGGTAGTGGGCTACGGCTGGCCTGTGTTCCTGAGGTTCAGGGGAGGAAGGGCGCTGGGGACCGGTACGGGAGCGGCGACCGCGATCTCGCCGGGGGGTTTCGTCGTACTACTCACCTTCTACGCCCTCGGTGCCCTGCTGAGGCAGACGTCACTCGGCACCCTGCTCGGCTTCGTCGCCTACGCGGGTTACGTCTTCTACTCCGCGGACTCCCCGGCCTACAAGGTGGCAGCCCCGTTGATCCTGGTCGTCATCGTCGCCCGAAGGTTGGAGGGTCTGGACCGGGATCTAGAGTATGGTCCGTTCGTTTCGACCTTGCTGAACTTGTTGCTCTTTCAGCGGCGCCCGGAGCGTCGTTCCGCGGGGGAGAGACGCGAGGGTTAGACGGCCGTCGCAATTGAAGGGCCTTTATTCGTCGGTACTTTCTCTATGCAGGGTTCGGTTAAGGGACCGTAAGGATTCAGTTAGCAAAGGTCGTGGGCTATCCCGGTCGCACCAGGCACAGTATTATTCAGGAGAGGCGAAGAACGAGGAGAACCGATGACCGGAAGTGGCCTCTTCGGGTGGACCATCCTCGGTGGTTTGCTCGTGCTTCTAATCTCGGAGGCAGTGGTGATGTTGATCCCCTACGTCAAGCAGTCTGTTGAGGGAGGTCTCATCGAGGCAGCCCGGAGGGCGGGGGCCACGCGCAAGACCGTCAAGAAGATCTCCGGGCAGGGCGAGGACGACCAAGAGGACCGTCGTCACCGGTAACCGTAGCGAAGAAGAGGACAGAGCCCCGCGGGAGGCATCCTGGACCTCCGCCGTCGAGACTGCGCCGAAGCTCTCGCGTTCTCGAGCAGCTCGCAGTCTGGATCCTCCTTGAAGTAGAAGAGATCCTCCCCAAAGCGCGCATCTGATGTCGCGGAGGATTCTGGGGCCCTCTCTGCCATTCGACCCGTAGACTCTACGCTGCGTCATAGGAGATCCCGCCCGAGGTCGCGAAGCTCCGGTCTCCCG
>CADDZK010000220.1 GCA_902812425.1 Actinomycetota bacterium | reverse complement strand
GGAAGTACCATGCTAGAAAAAAGCGTCTGCTCCCCGACTACCATATCCCGGTCCCTGACCCCCGGACCAGCCCCAAAGGCGCGTGGCTGTGGGAGCTTGGTAGAAGGGGCCACGTCCCCCGCCTCGCCATTCTTGAACGAGTTCCCGCTTCTGAGTGCCGCGAAGCCGAACTGCGCTGGACCGAGCACTTTATCTCACAGGGCCACCGCCTCACTAACGGCGAACGGCGCTCCGTGGATGCCCGCGAGCGCGAGCAGAAGGCCCTAGACGACGCCATCGCCCTTGGCCGCGAGCTTATACTTAGGTGCGGCTGATGGACGCTGGGCAGTACAAAGCATGGTGGGAGCGGAATACCTCTGTTCCCTACGGCTTCTGCTGGTGCGGATGCGGACAACGAACACCGCTCGCCAAGCAGGGAAGCACGAAATCGAAGCGCGTCAAGGGCCAGCCCGTTCGCTATGTTCCTGAGCACGCGAATCGCAAACTGACCGACGCACAAGAGACGCAGGCGTGCCAGTACTACTTGGCAGGTGAGACGCTTGCCCAAGTAGGCAAGCGTTTTAATGTGACCGCCGCAACGATGTCCACCGTGCTCAGGAAGCACGGCATCGATGCCAGAAGCAACCGGTCGTTCAGCGACGAAGAAGAGGCGGCAATCTGCAAACTGTATGCAGATGGTATGACCGGCGTGGAGATCGCCAAACTCTACGACTCTAGCCACGAAGTCATCTACGGGGTACTCAAGCGCCACGGGATCAATCACAGCGCTCGATTGGTGGAGGTTACGCGCCTCACTCTCGCACAAGAGGCGGAGGCGTGCAGACGGTATCTCTGCGGCCACGCGCCGCACAATATCAGCGAAATGATGGGCGTCGCGCTCGCCTCTGTAAACCTCGCACTTGAAGTTTGGCAAGTCTCTCCGCAAGCGGACCCTCCCTCTGTAGAAGTGGCGCAGGCTATAAGCAACGGGCTCGGCGTGCCTCTGGCGCATGTCTACGGCGCTAGTCTTCGTACGAACATTGCGCGCGAACTTTCGTCAGGCGGCCTTCCCTCGAACCGCGACGAGGCGGCGCTTCGGGACGCGCTGGCAACGTATCTCGTCGAACACGGGCTGAGCGCATCGACCGAAGTACGGATGCCTGGAGGCGGTCGATGCGACATTGCTGCGGGCGAAGCCGAAGAACTACAACTCATCGTCGAGGTAAAGGTAGCAGACCCATTGCGGGGGATCGGGCAGTTATTTGCGTACAGATCGGGCTGGCAACCCCCGCCCTCGCTAGTGCTCGCGGTTCCAAGTAGGGGCGTCGATTGGCCCTCGCTAAACATCGCGTGCTTCGAAGCAGGAGTCGAGCTGTGGCTTGTAGAGCCCGACGGAACTCCGCGCAGAGTCTGCGGCCCCTCTAGTGCAACGTACCCCCGCAGCATCATCAGATCCGCCTTCGAGGATTTATGGATACTCCGATAGCACCGCGCACGGCTGCGGAGTATCGCCGTTGGTGGCAGTCTCAAACTGACGCCCCTTATGGGTTCTGTTTGTGTGGCTGTGGCCATAGGACGAAGCCAGCTAAGAAAACGGACCGCTCCAGTCTTCGCTTCGAGGGCGAGCCGGTGCGTTACGTCGGCGGCCACCAGCGCCGCGCGAAGGACCTTAAACCTCCAAATCCTTCGGCGCTGTGCATGTGCGGCTGCGGCAAACCAGCGCCGATCTCTAAGCAAACCAATCGGGCCAAGGGCCTGGTCGCTGGCCACCACACTAGGTACATTCCCGGCCACAACCTCGACACAGCGCGCATCCCTCTTGAGAAGGAAGCAGCGATCTGCAAGCGCTACCGCGCGGGGGAAACACTTAGCCAAATAGCCGACGGTGTAGGCGTCAGCGCGTGGACTGTCTGGTCCGTACTTGTGCGCAACGGCATTGCACCCAACCGCTACCTTAACGAGCGGCAAGAGGCCACGATCAACGAGATGTACATAGCTGGCGAGAAGACCGACGCCATCGCCAAGGCAGTTGGCAGATCGCCCGGCGCTATCTACCGCGTCTTGCGCAAGTACGGCACGGAGCCCTCGCGGAATCGCCTGCGGTGGGAAGAATCGGAGGCCGCGCAGACCATTCGGACCTTGCCTCCGTATAAGGCATGGCGCAAAGCCGTCTTGCAGCGAGACGACTATACCTGCCAGCAATGTGGAACTCGCGGCGGCACACTGCACGTTCATCACCTCCGATCCTTCGCTGAAATGCTTGCCGAGTACCGACCGATAACCCTCGAAGCGGCGCATAGCTACGATGCCCTATGGGACGTAGACAACGGCCTCACACTCTGCGATACATGCCACTGGGACGCACACGGCTTCATACGAAACAGTAAAGCCGCCCCCGTTTCGGGAGACAGCTTCAGATCCTAGGATTCTAGGGCAGGACCTCCAAGGATCGCAACTCTGAATATCAGCACGTAGAGTTGGTCAAGGCAGGCTAAACCACCGGAACTGTATGTCCGCCCTCTAAAACCCCGAGAAGATTTCTAGCGCGTCCTAACAAGTCGTCGTAAGTTAGAATTCGTATGTTCCCCCGGAAAAACGAGTTCCTCCTGCGCAGTCGCTTTCGGTCCTCCTCGGAGAGATCAATGCTGCGACCGATCACCACATAGCCCACGGGTTGAACGAGGCCGGGCAGGTTCTCCCTCGCGTACATGCCGTGGCGCTCTAACCAGTCCAGCCAGTCGAGCACCTGCTGCTCTGCGTGAATTAGCGCCTGCCTCGGATCTCCCTTCTTTGTAAACAAGCGGTGCGTGCTCGCCTCGATCTCCACGAGGTCAACTAGGCCCGTAGCATGTTCAAGTGCGTAATCCATCTCGTATTCGGTCCCCAGTCTGTGCTTGGGGACCACGCGCCTGTACTCCGTGCCGAATAGGATGGGGTTGCGGGTCAAGCATTCCTGTAAATCGCCTTCGTTCCTCGTGGTCTGTTCCAAAAGGGCCGAAAGCTCCTCGATAGCCAGCCTTAGAGATGTCAGGATTCTTCCAGCCTCGTCCCTTTTCGCAAGTTCTGCCATCACGGCGTCCCTTATCAGCTGCAACTCCGCTGGAGAGTGAGCATCCGTGAGTCTCATACTCTCAAAGTGGCGCAGGGTTTCTACGTCGGGACCCGGTGAGTTGGCCAGCTGCAAGCGGACATATTCTCCCGACTCGTCTGGAGCCCTGAACCCTTCGATAAGTAAGTCGCGGTGATACTTGGCAAGCACTGATGCCAAGCGCTCGTTATTCGGGTACACCGGAACATCGTGCACGATGGCCAGGGCAAGTACGTGTTTGATATCCTCCTTTAGATCTTCCTGATCCTTCCCTTTCACCAAGATGTCTAACAGATGACTAACTTCGATCTCGAATACGGGTTCGGTGTTGATAGAGTGCATGATCGCGTGAAAGACCGGCTTATCATCGATATCGAAGATGAGTTCCTTACACATCTCGTAGATATCTGATTCCGTTCGACCCTTTCTTTCCTTCTTTGCGCCGCGCTGCTCATGACGCCGCCGAACGATGTCTTGGACTTCATAGTCATCGACCGGCTTCATGAAGGCTGGGGTTCTTCTTGGTTCTTTCCACTTGTCGAGCCTAGTTTCACTCATCTCTTCGAGAATTGTACGTCATCACTTTTGAATATCTGCGCTCACCGTCATGGCGGACGACTGGCTGTGATCGCCATCCTGACCTTCTTCACCGCCGGCATATTCCTCATTGCCTACTGGCTATGGCGCGAGTACGCCGAGGAGAAGACACCCGGCGCATCCGTCGCGGCAATCGCCGAGGGGCAGCACTCTACTCGACTCACCGTCATGGCAGACAAGCCACAGTACGCCGAAGCGCTGAACGCCTGGATCGCCCGTGAACTGGTAGAGAAGCGCAGGGCAGCCCCAGAAGAGGCTCCGACTGTCGAGGGCGATCAGGCGTCATCCGATGCAAGTGTGCCGGAACTGATCCGCGAGCTTGCCGCGCTCCGAGACTCGGGTGCAATTACCGACGAGGAATACGAGAGCAAGAAGCAAGAGCTCCTCGACCGGATGTAAGGGGCTCCTACGGATCGAGGCCGAGCTCTCTGCGCTTGGCTGCCCTAACCGGGTCGAGCGCCACAATCTCGGCAGCTTCGCGCAGTGCTCGCTGCTTCTCCGCCTCGCGCATCTCTCTAGCTCGCTTGTCACGTTCGATCATCTGGGGATCTCGCCACTGCGGGTAGTATTTCTTGAGGAACTTGTCGAAGTTATCGGGCACCTCTTGGCCGGCGGCTATCAGCGCGTAGTAGGCCCCGAAGGCGGCCTGCTGCCACGAGGTGCGCTCCTGGCGCTCGAGAGCCGCCTCCGTGAACCGGAGGCGGCTCAGGAATTCCTGGGCGTGTAGGGCGTCTAGCTCCCGTTCTGAGACTGAGTAGCGGACGAGGCACTCGTCGGCAAGACGTTCGAAAACGTCCGGCGCAAAGCCAAGTAGCGCTGTAAAAAACCTGGCAGGTCGTCCTCGGCGACTAGCGTCTCGATGACCTCGAGGTGCGCATCGGCCGGCAGATCGTCGAAGCCTTCGGGGGTCATCCCGACCATGCGCGCAAGGAACTCCCACGCGTCGTCGAAAGCGTCCTCGAGGATGATCTCCACGATCGCCATCCCGGCGCCCTGGTCTGCGGGGAGCTGCACGTCGGAGCCGAGCTCCTTCTGGCGCTCGAGGCGCTCGCGCTCGATCTCCGTAAGCTTCTTCTGCACCGCCTCGAAGTTCTCCGTGACGATCTTCTTCAGCGCCCTGAGGTCTCCGCCCGTAAGCGGCTTGACCTTGTAGCCCGAGGGCGTCTCTACAGGCTCGGTCCTCATCTTGTGGACCCGCCGGCGCCCCTCCTCAAACACCACCGCCGCGGAGTCCGCAATCTCTTTCTCCACTGTCTTCTGGCCTCTCGCCATGCTTCCTCCTTCGAGCGTAGTGAGCGTTGATCTGACAGGCGGCGCACGCTCGACACACCGCCCATCAGCCCTACCTCGCCTGTCGGCACCCGCTAAGAAAAGCGGGGTGGTAGCTAGGTTAGTTCTCTGGCCACCTGATGAGCCACGGCTCCTCGTCCTGCCCTGAGGCGTCGAGGCTCGCGGGGTCGTAGTGGGCCAGGAGGTTCAGGGTGAGGACACCCTCGTCCTCGTCGGTCATGCCGAGCTCGAAATTCTCGGTCTGGATGACGTTCTTGACGATGAAGATGCCGCGCCGGTTCATCCCAAGTACCCGGCCGACAATGGCTACGTTCTCCAGGTAGTCGGTCAGGGCGATAGCCCGGGCGCGGTAGATCTCCTGGTGCGTCGTGGAGCCAGTCGCGCCCTGGTCGATTGCGCGCGAATCGGAACCAACGATGGCGGTCTTGATGTTGTCCACACCAAGCTCGACCACGTTGGCCTCGATCCTGGCCCTCACGGCGACGATCCGCTCTGCCCCCATGACCGGGCCGGGGACTCCGTCGATCTCCATCTCCCTCACGTCCTGCTCTATGGTGAAGGTGTTGCCGCCGCGGGTAGCTCCGAGCTGCTCCTCGGAAGCCGTGCCGTAGTTCTTGAATATGCCTCCGGCGTCGACCAAAAACCGCGAGACGGTCTGGGTCGTTACACCGTGCACTGCGCTTGAGTACGCCACTTCTCTCCTTTCTTAGAAGCGTCACTTGCACGAAAAAAGCGCCCCTCTTCAGGGCGCCCTGGCACTCCTCATGTCTGTCTAACCTCCTAAAGTCTCATCAGCCGTCCCCCATGCGAGCTCTCACGAATGCCTGCCGGAACCACCTGACGTTGAAGACCAGATTCCAGTGCGCCACGTCGTTCGACTCTGTCGGAGCTGGTCCCTCGTCCTGCAGTTCGGAGAAGCGGTAGTAGTGGTCCTCATCAGAGATGATCTCCGAGTCGAGACGGGATACGACCTCATCCCTGATCTGCTCGGCCCTCCAGGTCGAGGGACCGTCGGTGAAGACGTCGAAGCTCATCGGGCCGGATCTCATGAAGCGCTGCTCGGTTGCGAAGGTGCGGTAGTTGATCAGGAGGTAGGGCCTCACTGCGCCCGTGGGAGCCCACCGGCCCGTGTAGATCGCGGGATCGCCGCGGACGTCCTTCGCCAGAAGGCTGGTGAGGGTCTCCTCCATAAGGAGGGTCCGGCGCGTGGTTGTGAGAGCGTCGCCTGCCATCAGATGCCGAAGTGCCTCTCTCTCGCTGTGATCTCTCGGTTCATCTCACGCTCGATCTGCGCCCTGTTTCGCCTATAGCCCTCCTCGAAGTGCGGGCGCGGGGCCATGTTCTCGGTCCCCTTCTCGAGCCACTCCCCGAGCTCCTTATCGGTGCCTACTGCCCATGCGGGACCGGTGCGCCCCACCCTCCTGACCTGGATAGAGCGCGCGTACTCTCCTGTCTGAATCGCAGGCGCCCTGTGAGGCAGAGAAGCGCGAGTCCAGCCGAGCCCAGGGTAGTAATAGCGCCGTCCCGTCATCTCGGTCTCGGCCATGACGTCGACGATGCCCTGCTGCCAGGCCTCGGCCACGCGCTTGGCCTTGGTATCAAGCCCGCTTTTCAGGATCTTGCCTATTCTCGCGGCATCGGATGTCAGCTCAGCGTGACGCATACCACCCCTGGATGCGCACCTCGTGGGGCTCCTCGGAGCGGCTGTAGATCATGTAGGAGCGCACGCTCTTTGCCTCAGGCGGATAGGGACGCGCCCAGACCTCGCCCTTTTGCGGGGAGTCGGGTACTACGTCGAAGGTATCAGGACCGGTGCGGATCAGGATGTCCGCATGCTTGATGTCCCTATCCTCATCGACCGTCCACTGCAGGCCGCTTCCGGGCTCGAGGGTGATCCATCCCCCGTCGAAGTCCGGCTCGGGGAAGAGCGCCAGGTGGGCACGCTCCATCTGCGCCTCTAAGGTAGCGACGCGCTCCTCGAGGCGGCTTTCCATGCGCTCGAGACGCCTGACGCCGTAGAGAGCAG
>CADDZK010000219.1 GCA_902812425.1 Actinomycetota bacterium | reverse complement strand
GCTTGTGGTGGGTGCGCAGCACGTGGCAGACGTCCTGGCACATAAAGCACTCGATGCACCGCTTCGGCTCGTAGAGGCGCTCGACGTCTTCCTCGTACATCGTGAAGGGTGCCTGCTCGCTCGTCGTGAAGGGCTTGATGCCTTTGGAGACCTCGTAGTTCCAGGAGACGTCGGAGACGAGGTCCTTTATGACGGGGAAGGCCTGCAGGGGTTGAACGCTGATCTCCCCCCCGTCGAACTCCTCGACTCGCGTCTTGCAAAGTAGCCTGGGCCGACCGTTGATCTCCGCGCTGCACGAGCCGCAGTGGGCGGCCTTGCAGTTCCAGCGCACGGCCAGGTCGCCGGCCTGGTGCGCCTGGACGTAGAGGACCGCGTCGAGGACGACCATGCCCTCCACCAGCGGCAGCTCGTACTCGACGAACTCGCCGCCGCTGCGGTCGCCGCGGAAGATCTTGAGCTTCGCCATCTTGCCGGTCTGCGCGGTGCTCTCGTCGGCGTGCACGTCGGCGTGCGCCTTGGAGGCCATGTCCTTCTCTCTCGCGGTGTTGCTATCCAATCTCTGACTCCTTAGCTAGAACTGGCTCTCGGCGCCGCGCTTCTCGCCGCCGGCCATGTCCACGACCTTGCCGTCGAAAAGTTGCGAGAGGTGCTCCGGCATCGGCGGTATCTCGCGCCTCTCTATGCCTACCTCGCCCTGCTCGTCCTTCTTGACGATAAAGTTGATCTTGCCGAGCTCGTCGTCGGGACCATCGAAGTCGAGCCTCCACTGGGCCCCGCGGCGCTCCGTGCGCAGTATGGCGGTCCTGAGTATGATCTCGGAGATCTGGATGAGGTAGCGGATGTCCTGCGCCGTGTGCCACCCCGGATTGAAGAGCCTGGTGCCGACCACCTTGACGTTCGGCAGCCGGTCTTTGAGCGCGAGTATCTTCCCGAGCCCCTCCTCGAGGGAGTCCCCGGTTCGCATCAGGTTGGCGTGCTCCATCATGGCCTCCTGGAGCTCCTGCTGCATGAGGTAGGGGCTCTCGTCGCCCTCCTTCTTCTCCAGCGGCTCCAGCACGCGTCCTATCTCCGTGAGGATCTCGTTCTCCTCCACCTCCGCCGAGTGGGTGCTCTCGGTGACGTACGCGGAGGCCCCCTCACCGGCCCTGCGCCCGAAGACGAGCAGGTCGGAGAGCGAGTTTCCGCCGAGGCGGTTGGCGCCGTGCAGCCCGCCGGCGCACTCGCCCGCGGCGAAGAGCCCCGTCACGTTGGTCGCGCAGGTCTCGGAGTCGACCTTGATTCCCCCCATCGTGTAGTGGACGGTCGGGAAGACCTCCATCGGCTCCTTGGAGATATCTATGTCGGCGAGCTTGAGGAACTGCTCGTGCATGGTCGGGAGCTTCTTCATGATGCCGTCGTAGCCGAGGTGCGTGATGTCGAGGAACACCCCACCGTGCTCGGAGCCGCGGCCCTCCTGGACCTCGGTATAGTTGGCCCTCGCGACAACGTCGCGGGTGGAGAGCTCCATCTTCTCGGGGTCGTACTTCTCCATGTAGCGCTTGCCCTCGGAGTTCCTCAGCAGCCCGCCCTCGCCGCGCACGCCCTCGGTGACGAGAAGGCCGCGCACGCCAGGGGGCCAGACCATCCCAGTCGGATGGAACTGCACCATCTCCATGTCAACGAGCTCGGCCCCCGCATCATAGGCGAGCACGACGCCGTCGCCGGTCCCCTCCCAGGAGTTCGAGGTGACCTTGAAGATGCGGCCCCACCCGCCGGTCGCCATGACGACCGCCTTGGTCTTGAACTGCACGAACTTCCCTGACTCGCGGGTGTAGGCCAGAGCACCGACGACCCGCCCGTCCTTCTTGAAGAGCTTGGTCACCGTGGTCTCCATGTAGACCTTCGCGTCGGTGGCGAGGACCTTCTCCTGCATGGTACGGATGAGCTCGAGCCCGGTCCTGTCGCCGACGTGGGCGAGCCTGCGGTAGGTGTGGCCGCCGAAGGGGCGCTGGCTTATCTTGCCTTCCGGCGTGCGGTTGAAGAGCGCTCCCCACTGCTCGAGCTCGTAGACCCTGTCGGGGGACTCTTTGGCGTGGATCTCGGCCATACGCCAGTTGTTTATGAACTTGCCGCTCCTCATGGTGTCCATGAAGTGCTGGCGCCAGGAGTCGTCGGGGTCGACGTTCCCGAGCGCCGCGGCCATGCCGCCCTCGGCCATGACCGTGTGTGCCTTGCCAAGCAGGCTCTTCGTGACTATACCGACCGAGAGCCCGTGCTCCGCCGCGGCGACCGCGGCCCTGAGTCCCGCGCCGCCCGCGCCGATGATCAGGACGTCGTGCTCGCGGACCTCGTAGTCCTCGCGGCGCCCGTTCGTGTCTCTCTGCAACTCCACCACCTACCCGAAGATCGTCAGGTCGGGTATGACGCCCGCCTGGATGAGCCTGAAATACACGTCCGTCAAGAGCACGGAGAAGAGGCTGAACCACGCCCACTGCGGGTGCCGCAGATTGAGCCTGCTGACGCCGTTGTACAGCTTGCGCCTGGTGTTCCCACCCCTCACGCACGTGTAGCAGTCCTTGTTGCCCCCGATCAGATGCCGCAAAGAGTGGCACGAGAGGCTGTACGTGGAGAGTAAAACGACGTTGACCAGCCAGATGATAGACCCTACCTTCACCCCGAAAGATCCTCCAGGGAAGAAGGTGAGAACGGTGTCGTACCAAAGGAAGGCGAGCACGACAAAAGAGGCGTACAGAAAGTACCTGTGGACGTTGTTGAGCACGAACACGGCCCGCTCTCCCCTGTAGTTCTCGGGCTTGCGCGGCTCCTTCGCCTGCGCCCCAGCCTGGCAGGCCGGAGGGTCCCAGAAGAACGCCCGATAATAAGCCTTGCGGTAGTAGTAGCACGTCGCCCGAAAACCCAGAGGCATCCAGATTATGAACATCGGCGCCGTTATGAAGCCTGGCATCCAGTCAGGACGAGGGATCGGCGGCGAGTAAAAAGGCGAGAGATAGTCCTTGTACTCGCCCGGCAGGAAAGAGACGATCACGAACGAATAGAGGCCGAAAATGCTCAACACGACCACTACAGACACCGGCTCGACCCACCACGGTAACCTCTTCCAGGCGGCTGCTATGGCTGACAAGTCTTCTCTCCTCCTAGATGCTTGTAACTGCTTGTAACTAAAAGCGTTTGCTGCGCTCCGGCAGTATAGAGGATCGTAGGAAGGGACGTTGTGAATCCATTCCAGGGTGCACATAGATGTGGAAGACAAGGGGGTGGAACCTTCCCCTGCAAGAGTCTCTGGCTTAGTACGGGGTGTTAGGAGAAACTAGTCCTTTCGGACGATGCGACCGTTTCAGAGGGATGCCACAATGCACTCGTTATGCCTGCAACGAAGCCCAAAAAAGCGGAACGCAGCCGGACGAAGAACAGAGCCAAGCCCGAGCTGCCGTGGAACGTGCTTCTGCACAACGACTGGAACAACTCGATGCCGCGGGTCGTCGTCGTGCTCAAGAAGGTCGTACCCGGCATGACGATCAAGAAGGCGACAAGGATCATGTGGGAGGCCCATAGCAGCGGCCAGGCCGTGGTGAAGAGCTGCCACAAGGAACTGGCCGAGCTCTACAAGGAGCGTCTGCAGGAAGAGGGCCTCACCGTGAGTATAGAGCCAGCATAGAGGGCCGTCCCGTAAGCCGGATTCTGCTCTAAGGAGGCTACACCCCTCTCGCCGGTTTTTCTGAGTCGGAGAATGCCGTGCTCGGGCGGGATCCTCGTCGAGGCCTTCCTGGAAGATGTCGGACTCTGAGTCAGTCCGCGTCGGGGTCGGTTAGGGTACGGGTTAGGGTCAGACCCTAAAAAAAGGTCGTCCATCGCACGAGCAGTTTCGTCCCTCATGTCGTCGAGAACGTGAGCGTAGCGCCTGAGGGTCATCGCCGGGTCAGACCCTCGTGGATCGGACGTCCCTGCTTGAGAGCATGGGCGCCGGCAGTGTGCCTCAGGTCGTGGAACCGGACGTCTGTAGGGAGCCCAGCCTTCTCGAGTAACGCCTTCAGAGAGCGCATCACTGAGTCGCGCCGGCGGACCTTCCCACGGGTGTTCGGGAAGACCCAGCCAGGATCGTCCCAAGTTGCCGCTGCCATCCGCTCGCGGAGCTGGTGAGCGGTCCTCTCCTTGCCGGTCTTCGTAGCAGCGACGACGGTCTTCGTTCTTGTGTCTGCCGAGCGGCGCACTCTCACGGCAGGTCTCGGGCCATCCAGGTCGAGGTCCTCCCAGCGTAGCGCGGCGAGTTCGCCCTGGCGCATTCCTGTATGCAGGGCGAGGGTTATCAGCGCTTCGTCTCGCGTGCCCGTAGCGGCGTGTAGGAGCGTCGAGGCCTTCCTGGGCAGAGCTTTACCCGCGCCTTTCCGCGCACAGCGGCCTTTTTAACGCGCGCACAGGGATTGGCAGGTATCAGTCCGTCGTAGACTGCCTGGTTGAGAGCCGCCGATAGGACACCCTGCATAACGCCGACAGTGTTCGGGTGCATCCCCTCCTCGAGCTTGCGGGCCTTCAGGCCCGCACGTGGACGACCGAGACGTCCCTGAGTCTTAGCCGCTTGAAGAACGGGAGGAAGTGATTTCTGACGGTCCGCTCGTAGCGCCCGTAGGTGCTGGAGGCGACCTGGTAGCGGGCCGTGTCAGAGAGCGCCAGCGCTCCAGACACTCGCGGACCGTGAGGCGCTGAGGATCGGAGAGCAGGATGCCCTTGCTCTGATCGGCCAACGCCTGGAACTTCGCGTCGTTGGCCTCTTTCGCGGTACGCCCATAGAAGCTCACCTGCCGACGCCCCGTGGGAGTGTCGAGGGTCTCGTAGCGCCCATCCTTGTGCTTCCTGGCGTCGGTGCCCGCCCCGTTGAGGTTTTGCGGCCCTCCGACATGCCCCACAGGGTAGCGCGAACAGCAGCTCATCGCGCTATACGCACGCACCTTGAGAGCGCGCGAGTGGCGAGGATAATCCTTGGAGAGGTGACAGCGAAAGGAGCGCTCGATATAGATATACCTGAACTGCGCAACAAGTCGGAGAGGTGGCTACACTCATTCACTCAGCAGGCCATCCTAGCGCACAACGAACCGCAGATGCGGGCCGCTGATGAGGAGTGGCGTCGGCGAGATCGCCCAGACGTTGTGCCGCGGGAGCAAGGAAAGTGGGAGCTCAAGCACTGAGCTTTAGACAATCCCTCCATGAGCGACAAGCCGAGCGAGACATCTTTAAGGGCCGGATCGTACCCCCGGCCCTTCGCTTTGCCGAGGTCCTAACGCCCCTGGCCGTTTCGTCTGTCACCCTGGGCCAAGACAAACCAGTAGGTCCCTAATGCAATCACGGCGAACATGAGCACTACCACCGCAAACTTGATCCATTCTTGGATGCCAAGGAGGGTGAGCACCTCTACGGTGCCGACGCCTATCAGACCCGCCAGCGCGAGCACCAATATGGTCATGTGGTCTGTTCTACTCATCTCTTCGTCAGTCTACCCCTATGGTCCCGGTCCTATGCCACTAGCACACTGCAGGCCACATCCCCCTCTCCCTGCTGATAAGACCTCCGGCACGTATGTTTGCCAAGTGGGCTTCGCAGAGGTGGAAGGAGCATCGTTTCTTAAGAGAACGCTAACTCTCCCTTAACGCCTGCTTTAGAACGCCAGGGAACAATAGGTCGGTGGCCTTTACGTGCTCGGAAGAGGCGGGGCTAGTAGCTTTCCATCTTAGCGGAAGGAGAAAAGGTGATCGACTCGTTGCCCTTGCCTCTACTGCTGCTCGTCTTCGCCGGGGCCGCAGCCTTTGTGTGGGTAGCTGGTATAAGGCTCTCCAACACCACCGACGTGCTCTCCTCCCGCCTGGGCCTGGGCGAGGCTCTGGGGGGTCTGATCATGCTTGCCATCGTCACGAACCTCCCTGAGATCGCCATTACCGCAAGCGCCGCCCTCAGCCATGCGCTGGGCGTGGCCGTCGGCAACATCCTGGGTGGTGTCGCCATCCAGACGGTCGTGCTCGTGGTCCTCGACCTCTTCGGCGTGCGCGGTAAGGACGCGCTCACCTACCGGGCCGCCTCGCTTTTGCTGGTCTTGGAGGGTGCGTTGGTGATCGGGGTGCTCACGGTGGCCGTCATGGGTAGCCAGCTCCCACAGTGGCTGATCCTTTGGCGCATCGGGCCGGGCGGGCTCTTGATCATGGTGCTGTGGGTGGTCGGTCTCTACCTGTTGGGCAAGGCCCGCTCTGGCCTGCCCTGGCATGAGAAGGGCGACGCCCCCGGTGGCCAGGAAGAACCTCATGGACACTCCAAGGCCAAGAAGGACCAGGAAGCCAAGAGCAAGGGGACGAGCACCGTACGGGCGGCAATCGTCTTCTCGGCGGCTGCCATCATCACGCTTGCGGGCGGAGTGGTGCTCGAGAGAAGCGGTGAGGCGATCGCAGGGCACATCGGCATGAGCGGTATCTTATTCGGCTCCACCTTCCTCGCCGCCGCCACGGCCCTGCCGGAGGTCTCAACCGGGCTCACCTCTGTGAGGCTAGGCGACTACCAGTTGGCAATTAGCGACATTTTCGGAGGCAATGCTTTCTTGCCGGTCTTGTTCCTGATGGCGAGTCTACTCTCTGGGGTGGCCGTGTTGCCCCAGGCCCAGGCTACCGACATCTACCTCACCGGCCTTGGGATCCTCCTGACCGCCGTCTACGTGTGGGGACTCATCTTCAGGCCCGGGCGCCAAGTCTTGGGCATGGGCATAGACTCGCTAGTAGTGCTGATCTTGTATCTGGTCGGCGTGGCGGGGCTAGTCGCAGTGGCCCTGGGAGGTGGCTGAGGGGAGGCACATTAGCTGAGCGCTACTTAAGAAGATAGGCAGGCTGAAAGGCTTCGACGCTACCTGGTGAGGCCCAAAAGTAGCCACCTGACCCCCTAGACACCTACCTTCCCTTTCTTGATACTTATAGTGCTATAGCGAGCACGGGCGGGGCGACTTTGTGCTCAGCGCTCCACCATAGAGGGCAAGGGAGATTGAGTAG
>CADDZK010000218.1 GCA_902812425.1 Actinomycetota bacterium | reverse complement strand
CTTTGGGGTCGGGTAACCCGTCAGGTCCTGGCGGGGTGCAGATTTTGATCTCCCGCACTCCGGCCACCTGGGCGGGGACAGCGGACATGACGAGCGTGCTCGGGTAGGCGGCGTGCCCTCCGGGGACGTAGAGCCCGACGCGCCTGATGGGCCTGATGCGTTGTCCTGTCGTGGCCCCCGCGCGGCTCTCCTCCCACGAGAGGTGCATCTCGCGCCCGTGGAAGGCGCGTACGTTCTCTATCGCTACACCGAAGCTCTCCCTGAGCTCGGGAGACAGAGACTCGCCGGCGCGGTCGATCTTTCTCTGTGGAACCCGGATCTCCCGCAGCCTGGCACCGTCGAAGCGTTCCGTATATTCGAGGAGGGCCTCGTCCCCCCTGTCGCGTACGTCCTCGACGATCCGGCGTGCCGCGGCACGAATCTCCTGCGAGAGAAATCCACCGGGACGGCGCAGCTCGGCGACGACCTCGTGTGCTTCACTCTCCCTCGCGTCTATCTTTCTAACCAACGGGTTCGCCACCCCCGTTCATAGCTTCGGCGAGGGCTGCGACCTCGCGGTGGCGCAGGCGGTAGGCGCCACGGTTGGAGATCAGACGCGCCGTGGAAGTAGAGATCTCATCGAGCACGACGAGGTGGTTCTCGCGCAGCGTCGTACCCGTCGCCGTGAGGTCCACGATGCACTCTGCGAGGCCGACGAGCGGGGCCAACTCTATGGAGCCGTGGAGCTCTATGACCTCGGCCTGGCGTCCAAGCCCCTCGAAGTAGCGCCTCGCGGTATCGGGAAACTTGGTGGCGACCCTGACGACCTCGGCGTGGCGGATCGCGCGCCGCACATCTTCCGCCCTGCTCTCTGGGGCGGCCAGGATCATGCGGCATCGCCCCGTCCCGAGGTCCTTGAGCTCGACCACGTTGGGCCTCTGCTCCTCGAGTACGTCCTTGCCGACGATGCCGACGTCGGCCGCCCCGTACTCGACGAAGACGGGCACGTCGGATGGCCTGCTGACGATGAACTCCGTCTCTCCTGCCCTGTAGACGAGCCTACGCCCGTTCTCGCGTACCACGCCCGCGGGAAGTCCGGCCTTTTCGAGGGCGACGAGCGCATCCTCGAAGATGGCACCTTTGGGCACGGCGACGCGCAGCCCGCTCACGAGAGCACCCTCCTCGCGACGGACTCGGCATCCATAAACGTGAACTCTCCGGGAGAGTAGGCGGTGGCTAGCTTGACGCCCCCTGCCGAAGGGTAGGAGATCCAGGCCGCCTCCACGCTCCTGGCGTACTGGGCAGCTTCCTCCGGCTGAAGGTCCTCGGAGAGGTGCAAGACGGGCACACCTAGCTCCCGCAGGGCGATCGCAGCCTCGATGCCATCGACGTCTCCACCGACGAGGACGAGCAGGGGCGACGGTCTCTCTTCGGGTAATACGGAGAGCAACCTCTCCAGATATATGGCGAAGCCTGTCGCGGGCATCTCCTTGCCGAAACGCCTGAGGAGGTTGTCGTAGCGCCCGCCGTTGGCGATAGTGAACCCGAGGCCTGCGGCGTAGGCCTCGTAGACCGCGCCTGTGTAGTAGTCGTGGCGTCCGATCAGACCCAGGTCCAGGATGACCCCCCCGAGTGCCCCGTGCGCCTCGAGGTGGCGCAGTATCTCCCTCAGGTTCCCGAGGGCCGCCTCAGCCTCCTCCCCCACGGCGAAACGCCCGGCCTCCTCGATGAGAGCCCCTTCCGTCGCCGGTCCGACGAGACGCGGTATGCCGCGGACGCCTTGGGCGACGTCGGCGGGCAGACAGCCCGCTACGGCGTCGACGGCAACGAGGTCCTTCGCTGCCAGGGCCCTGGTCACGGCCGTGGCAGCGTCGGGGGCGACGTGCCGCAGGTAACCCGCGTAGAAGGCTGATTGGCCGAGCACGACCGCGAAATCAGAAGGGGCGCTGAGGCCGAGGCTCTGCAGTACGTCGACGAGGAGCGCGATGGCGGAAGCGTCCTCGCGTGGGCTCAGGGAGCCGACCACCTCCACGCCTGCCTGGTAGAGCTCCGCGCTCTGTCCCCGACCCACGCTCGCGCGACGGTAGACGGGAAGGACGTAGGAGAGCTTGTGTGGCGGCGGGCTGCCGGCGAGACGCTGGGAGATCAGGCGCGCTATCGGGGTCGTCATCTCGGGACGCAGGAGGAGCATCTGGTTGTCCTGGTCGAAGAGCTTGTACGAGACGTCCCTGAGGCCGTGCTCCTCGATCACCTCCGAGTACTCGAGCGCGGGCGTGAGCACTTCCCTGAACCCGAAGAGCCGGAAGCGCTCCCTGATCCCGGCCTGCACGTCGAGCAGGCGCGTGGACTCGGGCGGCAACACGTCGCGCGTGCCCGGGGTGGTGGCGAATTTCCGAGGCCTCTCACGATCCATAAGAGAGGCTATATTAACCGATAGGCGACGCTTTGACGGGCGCTGCACCGGTTCGATCAGGTGCGCGAGTGCACCGAGGATGAATGCCGGTATCTCCCCTGAACTCAGCTGGAGTGCTGAGAGGCCGCGGATGCAGAACCTTGAGGCCTGGCACACGCGCCTCGAAGAGCGTCCCGCCTACCAGAGAACGGTGATGGTCTCCTTCGAGAGGGAAGAGACCGCGTGGGACTGACCCCTACTCGAAGACGACGGTACGCCCGTTGTCCACGAGTATCCTGTCCTGAAGGTGCCAGCGGACGGCCCGGGCGAGGACCCTGCGCTCGACCTCGCGTCCGAGGAGTACGAGATCCTCGACCGTGTCGCGGTGCGTGACGTGGGCGACGTCCTGGTGGATGATGGGGCCGGCGTCAAGCTCCTCCGTAACGTAGTGGGCAGTGGCCCCAATGGTCTTCACGCCCCTCTCGTGCGCCCTGCGGTAGGGGTCGGCCCCCGCGAAGGCCGGCAGGAAAGAGTGATGGATGTTGATGATCTTATCCGGGTAAGCGCCGACGAACTTGGGTGAGAGTATCTGCATGTAGCGGGCCAGCACGATGAGGTCGACGCCGTACTTGGCGAGCAGATCCAGCACCTCCGATTCCTGCTCCGCCTTCGTCTCGGGGCCCACCGGCAGGTGATGAAAGGGGATGCCGTAGGCCTCGACCCTCGCGGCGAGGTCTGGGTGGTTCGAAATGACGAGCGGTATCTCGGCTTCCAGCTCCCCCGAGTCCCAGCGCCAGAGGAGGTCCATAAGGCAGTGGTCATGGCGGGAGACCAGGATGGCCATGCGTTTCGGCGTGTCTGTATACGAGACGCGCCAGTCCATGCCGTGTTTGCGGGCGAGCGGTGCGAAAGCGCCGCCGAACTCGCCTCGCTCCAGACCGAAGCCCTCGCCTTCGATCTCCAGGCGCATGAAGAAGGTTCCCCCGGATTCGCGCTCGCTCACGTACTGGTCGGCGGAGAGGATATTCCCGTCGTGCATCGCTACGAAAGAGGAGATCGCCGCTATGAGACCCTTCTTGTCAGGGCAGGAGATGAGGAGCCTGAGGTTGTAGCCCAAGGGACCGGTGCCCCCGTCTACTGGCGGTCGCGGATCTGGGTGACCGCCGGGGAGAAGAAGAGGTCGAGTAGCCAGTCCGCCGCTATCCTGGCCCTGCTCTGCGGGCTCTCGAGCTTGTAGAGGTAGGTCGCCCGCCAGAAGAGGGCCGCTATGAGACCGCTGAACTTCACGTTCATGACCTGATTGACGGCGAAGTTACTCCCCATCTCGACGAGCTGACCCACAGGCCTGTAGTCGAAGGGTACCGGCTCCTTGCCGTCTATAACGGCGAGTACGTTTCTGGCGACGGCCTTCCCCTCCTGGACGGCCGCCTGGGCATTCGGCGGCACGGGTGTACCGTCCTCCTCGACGTTCGCCGCGCAGTCGCCGACCCCCCAGACGTTCTCGTAGCCCTCGACGCGCATGTATGGGTCCACCTTCAGGCCCCTCCTCTCGTCGGCGGGGAAGGGCAGGTCGTCCAGCTTCTCGCTCGCGCGGGCCCCTGCCGTCCAGATCGCGTTCTGCGTAGAGAGCTCGCGCCCGTCGGAGAGGATCACCCTATCGGCCGTGATCTCCTTCGCCTTCACCTTGTTGTGGACCTCGATCTGGAGGTCCGCGAGCTTCTTGCGGGCGGTGCGCCTGAGGGCGGGGTCGAGCTCCTTGAGGACCTGCTCGTTGCTGTCGACGAGGATGATCTTGACCCTGTGCGGGTTGATGTTCGGGTAGTCGGGGGCGAGGATGTCGTGCACCAGCGCGTGCAGCTCGGAGGCGACCTCGACCCCCGTCGCCCCTCCGCCGATCACGACGAAGGTGAGGAGCGAGTCCGGAACCTGGCCGCGGGCGAGCGTGGTCTCCTCGTAGCGCTCGATGACGCGGTTGCGGATCTGCTCTGCGGCCTCGATGCCCTTGATGCTTATGGCGTGCTCCTGGACGCCCGGTATCCCGAAGTAGGCGGGCTCGGCCCCGAGGGCGACGATCAGATGGTCGTAGGGGAACTCATGTCCGTCTGCGGTTACGCACTGGCTCTCCAGGTCTATGCTCTCGACCTCGGCGCGACGGAAGCTGGCTCCGTCCCTGATCAGGGCCCGCCTCAACGGCTGGGCGACGTTCTTGGTATCTATGTCGCTGCTTATGCAGCCCGCGAGCATAGGCCAGAAGGTGAAGTAGTTCTCCCTGGAGATGACCATGACCCCGACGTCGTCGCGGTTACGGGTCATCTTGCACAGCTGCTTGGCCGCCGTGTAGCCGGCGAACCCGCCGCCGAGGATCAGCACCTTGTTTGGGAAGTCCCTGAAGGGGGCGCGCTCCCAGGGCTCGTACCTGGGATGCGACCCGGAGAAGATGGCCCGGCGCACCAGCTCGGCGCCTACCGCCCCACCACCGGCGGCGAGCGCCCCCTTGAGCAAACCGTTCATCGCGCCCTCCGATTCTCCGAGATCCTCTACCTCCACATTCTGATATACCCGTCCTCCAGACGCCATACGCCGCCGGCCCCGAACAGACTCTACGCGCGATGCTAGTATGGCGCATGTGATCGCCGACGCAGCCAACGAGAACCTTCGGCTGCTCAGGGAGCGTCTGGCTACGATCAGCGACGTCTACTCCGTAGCCTCGGTTCTTGCGTGGGACAGGCAGACGTACATGCCGTCCAGTGGCGTGGGCGGCCGCACGAAGCCAGGAGTCCCGAGCCAGGCACCGAGGAGGCCGCCCTCCTGCGCCTCGCCAAGCGCGAGCACGGGCGAGCGGGCGACCCGCCCGCCTGGTCTCCGAGACCTCGCGCGCGCGACGGCGCTCGCCGAGGCCGCCTGGATCCACGCGAGGAACGAGTCAGACTGGTCCATGTTCGCGCCGCACATGGAGCGGGTACTTCCCTTGTGGCAATAGGGGCGCGGTGCCTCAGAGCAGGCTGGCCAGACGGCTCACGCCCTCCTCGATCTGCTCCGGCGTCACGGCGCAGAAAGGCAGGCGCACGAACCTGTCACCGTCCGGCTCTCCCCCTTCGTCCGGGTCCGCGAAGAATGCTGCGCCCGGCGTGAGCACGAGCCCTACGTCCTTCGCACGGCCCACGAGGTTCTCCGTGTTCGCGTCTTCGGGGAGCATCACGCTCACGAAGAACCCGCCCGAGGGGATGAAAGCCTGGGCGTCCGGCAGCTCGCGTCGCACGGCGCCAGCCATCGCCTTCCAGCGGGGCGTGTACAGGTCCTTCAGCCGCTCTATGTTCGGCCCGAGGAACCCACGGCGCAGGTACTCTGCGACGGCGGCCTGGGTGGGGAGAACGGGCGATAGGTACGTATCCTCGCCGAGCGCCGTCACCTCCCTGACGAGATCCCCCGGTGAGATCATAAACCCCACCCTCATCCCCGGGCTCAGGAGCTTGCTGAAAGAGCTCATCGTTATGACGTGGGAGGGGTCGATCTCCCGCAGTAGTGGGAGGTCCTCCCCCTCGTAGCGCAGCTTGCGGTACGGTATGTCTTCGATCACCCAGAAGCCGTACTCGCCTGCGAGCTCGACGACCCTCCGCCGCTTCTCAAGGGAGAGCGTCGCCCCTGCGGGGTTCTGGAAGTCAGGTACGAGGTAGAGAAACGCGGGGACCTCGCGCCCGAGCGCCGCCTCCAGCCGTTCGATGCTTATGCCGTCTTCTTCCAGCGGGATACCGACGGCGCGTGCCCCGCGACGTCTGAAGGTCTTGATCGCCCGGTCGTAGCTGGGCTGCTCGGTGAAGACCGCCATGCCGCCCTTGACGAGATAGGAAGAGACGAGGTCCTGCAACTGCAGAGAACCGTTGCCGATCAGGATCTCCTCCGGCGAGACGCCGTACTCTTTAGCTAGCTCCTCGCGCAGCGGCGCGTAACCCGGCTGCTGGCCGTATTGCAGGACCACGCCTGCGTCCTCGCGCACCGCCGCGTCCAGGCACGCGCCGAGCTCCTCCGTCGGGAACGCTTCGGGCGGCGGGACGCCGCGGGTAAAGACTATCTTGTCTGCCACGATCACAAGCCTCCGCTTCTATATCTCAGGGAAGCCTCAATCATCGCCCGGCCCGCCTCCGAACGCAACCCCCGCGCGCCCCGGCCGAAAGACCAGGGCGCCATTTACGAGATCAGGCCTCAAGGCAGCCTGTAGTCGAAAGAGGCCGTCGAGTCGGCCTGATTGTAGTAGTCGTTGACGGGACAGATAGGCTCCCCGCCCGGTCCCTGTTGCGGTTGGCCACGGGTGGTAGGCGTAGGTGGCATCATCGGCGAAAAGACCGGCGATGGATGCTGGATCGCAGGTGCGCCAGGCGTCGACGTAAGCGTCCAACCTCGCCTGCAACTCGTCGTGGGTCATCATCTGTCTCCTGTTTCGACCCCATCCTGATTCAGGCCGAGTATCGGAGAGAAGTGATCCTCTGAGGGGACCTGATCAGGAGACCTGCTCCATCTCCGGCTCGGCTGCGGGAGGAGCGTAGGCGAGGCATCTGGGACCGAGGAGCCGCTTCATCTCGGCGTGAAGGTCGGAGGAATCTGCGATGCTGCCGATCTTCTGAGTCATCCTGTCGCCCGCGACGAGGAAGACGGGACTCTCCCCGGGGTGCC
>CADDZK010000217.1 GCA_902812425.1 Actinomycetota bacterium | reverse complement strand
GCCGTATGGAGGAGACCCAACCCTCCCTGACAGGGTCCCCCATGATTAAGTCGGCCGACTCCCGCTTGGGCTTGGGGGTGTTGGCGTAGAACTGTCCGAAGAGCTGGCTGACCCTCGGCTCGAACCAGACGCGATGGTTCTCGATCTCTCCCATCATCGCGGAGAGCCACGTACTCCCGCTCCTGCCCACGCAGAAGATCCAGACGAAGTTGGACGGATCTAGGCCCAGTTCCTCCCCGCCCGCTCCGGGGTATCCCCTGGAGAGGAGCCTGCTTACCCCGAGGGCCGTGCCGGTCAGACGGCGCTTGAGGGCGGGCAGCCAGGGATACTTGGCCGAGGCTCTTCGCCACACCCATAAACCTCTGTGCCTCATCCACGCTCCAACGAAATCTCGTACGTCCCGTTCAGAAGGTTACACGACGGCCCAGGATGAGGGAAGGTTTCGCAGAGCGCGGGCGTCCGACTGGCCGCGCGAGGGATGGGTTTCGATGCCCGTCGGTACGCTGGACGGGGAGGCGGGGAGGTGCGAAAGTATCCATCGGGAAAGGACGATCAGGAGGTGCCTATGGCCAGCACACATTACTTCCCGGACGACAGGGTCCACTACGTCTGGGACAACGAGCAGGAGCCCGCGCTCACCGTAGAGCCCGGCGACACCGTCGTCTACCACACCCGCGAGGTCTCGGACGGCCAGATCACACCCGACTCGGACGCGAGCGCCCTCGACAACCTCGACTGGGACCGCGTCTACCCGCTCGCGGGCCCCGTCGCGGTGGCGAACGCAGAGCCAGGCGACGTCCTCGCGGTCGAGGTCCTCGACATCCATACGGAAGCCTGGGGCTGGACCGCCGTCATCCCTGGCTTCGGGCTGCTGCCCGAGGACTTCCCCGACGCCTACCTCAAGATCTTCGACCTCACAAACGGCGACTACACCCTCTTCAAGGACGACATCGCCATCCCCATCGTGCCCTTCTTCGGCACGATGGGCGTGAGCCCGGCCGGTCCCGAGAAGCCCATCATCATGCCCCCAGGGCCCTTCGGCGGCAACATGGACACCCGCCACATCACCAAGGGCTCCATCCTCTACCTGCCGGTGCACGTCGAGGGCGCGCTCTTCTCCTGCGGCGACGCCCACGCCGCCCAGGGTGACGGCGAGGTCTGCGTAACCGGCATCGAGAGCCCCATGTACGCCTCGCTGCGCTTCGACCTCATCAAAGGCAGGAGCATCCCCGCGCCCCAGTTCCAGACACCGGGGCCCCTCACGCCCCTGATCGAGGAGGCTGGCTGGTACGCTACGATGGGTGTGAACCCGGACCTGATGCAGGCGGCCAGAGACTCGCTCAGGGCTATGGTCGAGCACATAAGCACTACATACGGGTTGGATCCCGTCGAGGCTTACGTGCTCGCGAGCCTCGTCGTAGACCTGAAGATCTCCGAGATCGTGGACCAGCCGAACTGGATCGTCTCCTCTTACCTGCCGCTGGCGATCTTCGGGTAGAGGTTCAGAGCCGCGAAAGAACCAGGGATGTGTTCCTGGTCCGCTCGCTGCACGCCTGGCTCCCCGTTAGTATGGGATGCGTGTTCGCCAGGGGTTGACGACGAGGAGGAAGCTCATGTCCGGCGAGGGTTTGGCGAGGTTCGGCGGGATCTGTGGTCTGTTGTTCGTGCTCCTGATGGTGCCCGCTTACGTGGTCGGCTATCCTGACGCGCCGACCTCGACGTCGGACGCGGGGGAGGTTCTCGGCTACTTCGGCGATTCGCCGGGCACCTTCGTGCTGTTTAACGGGGTGCTCCCCATCTTCTCTACCTTCTTTTTCTTGTGGTTTTTGGGGGCGCTGTACGGGGTATTGCGCCGGGCCGAGGGCGCAGGGGGCGTTCTCTCTTCGGTGGCGCTGGTCGGGGGGGTAGTGTTTATCGTTCTCTCTTGCGCCGGGTACGCCGCCGAGATTATCCACCCCGCGACCCTGGTGCGGTTCGAGAACTTCGTGCCCGACGCCCAGCATGCCTTCGAGTCTCTGGCCTTCTCGGCGTGGCTCTACCACTTCTGCCAGGTCGGTGATGCGGTCATGGTGAGCGCGGCCTCGCTCGTGGTGCTCGGAAGCGGCATCCTGCCGAGGTGGCTGGCTCTCGTGGGGTTGCTGGCGGCACTCCTGGCGCTCCTGCACTTTGTGTTGCCGCTCGTTGGTGCCGCGGCCGGGCTCGTGTGGGTGGCGCTGGTCTCCGTACTCATGCTGAGCGGTTACCGCGAGGGTACTTCCTCACGCAGGCACCCCTCGCGGCGCTAGCACCGCTCGTTCGCAACACGCGGCGGATCTCGCAGATCCACCCTGGCACATAATCCTCAGAGGCCGAGCTGGCTTGCGAGCTCCTCGGGGTCCGTGGTCGGGGTCTGGCAGGCGTAGTGGACGCAGACGTAGGCCGTAGCCCTTCCGTCGCGCGCCGGCCTTTGGGCGAGGAGGGGGATCAAACCTCCGGCCTCCTCGTCATCAGGGCCGCGACCAGCGACTACCTTGTTCGGAAGATATCCTTGGTAGACACTCTTGAGGAGGGCTTCTGTCTCCGGCGCTTCAGGGTCTCCGACTATGGCTATCTCGCGGGGCTCCGAGATCGCGAAATCGAGGGCGCAAAGCAGGCGTCCGAACGCACCGGGGACTCTCTCCATGCCGCCTGCGAGCTCTTCGAGGACGTCCTCCGCGCGCTGGCGGTAGTCGCCCCGGTCGAGGAGGAGTGCTAGCTTGAGCATGACCTCGGTCGCCACGGACGTCCCCGATGGCGCGGCGTTGTCGTAGACGTCACGCGGGCGGGTGACTAGCTCCTCGTGGTCGGCGGGCGTGTCGTAGAAGGCGCGCTTCCCCTCGTCCCAGAAGAGCTCGCGGGCGGCGTCGCAGAGGGCGTCGGCCTCGATGAGCCAGCGCGTCTCGAAGGTGGCCTCGTAGAGGGCGACGAGCCCGTCCGCGACCATCGCGTAGTCCTCCAGGTAGCCGTTGAACCTCGCCCGCCCGTCTTTGTACGAGCGGTGGATGCGGCCGTCTTCCTTCATCTTCTCCACGATGAAGGTCGCGTTCTTCACGGCGGCTGCGCGGTAGTCCTCGCGGCCCGTGACACGCGCGGCCAGCGCGAAAGAGCGGAGCATGAGCCCGTTCCAGGCGGCGAGGACCTTCTCGTCGCGCCCTGGCCTCACGCGCCCCTCACGCCCGGCGAAGAGCTTCTCCCTGATCTCCACGATACGATCCCACAGCTCCTGCGGTGAGAGCCCGAACTCGTCGGCGACGGCCTCGTGGGGGCGGACGACGTGGAGGATGTTCTTGCCCTCGAAGTTGCCCCGCTCCGTAACGTCCCAGTAGCGCGCAGCGAGGCTCGCCTCGTCGGGGTCGAGGGCCGCCTCCAGCTCGTCCGGTGTCCAGACGTAGAACTTCCCCTCCTCGCCCTCGGAGTCGGCGTCCTCGGCGGAGTAGAAGCCGCCCTCCTCGCTCGTCATGTCCCTGAGGACGTAGTCGAGCGTCTCCTCGGCGATGCGGCGGTAGAAGGCGTCTCCGGTCGCCCCGTAAGTCTCCAGGTAGAGGCGGGAGAGAAGGGCGTTATCGTAGAGCATCTTCTCGAAGTGCGGGACGAGCCAGTACGCATCGACGGAGTAGCGGGCGAAGCCGCCCCCGAGCTGGTCGTAGATGCCCCCCTGCGCCATCTGCCTGAGGGTAAGCTCCACGCCGTCGAGCGCAGAACGGTCGCCCGTACGGTGGTGGTGACGGAGCAGGACCTCGAGGTTCATCGCCTGGGGGAACTTGGGGGCGCCCCCAAGGCCGCCGAAGCGCCGGTCCAGCTGCGAGAGGAGGGATGCGGCGGCCCGATCCAGGATCTCCGTGCCCGCTGACTCGGCCTCCGGCATGGCGGCCCCGGTGGAGGCGCGCAGATAGTCGCGGACGGACTCTGCGCTCTTGAGCACCTCCTCGCGGCGGTTCTCGTAGGCGTCGGCGACGCTCATGAGGAGTTGCTGGAAGGAGGGCATGCCGCGCGAAGGGACGGGCGGGAAGTACGTGCCGCCGTAGAAAGGCGCCCCGTCGGGGGTAAGGAAGACCGTCATGGGCCAGCCGCCGTGGTGCGTCAGCGCCTGGACGGCGGCCATGTAGATGGAGTCTATGTCCGGCCTCTCCTCGCGGTCCACTTTGATGTTCACGAAGTGCTCGTTCATCATGCGCGCGGTCTCCTCGTCCTCGAAGGACTCGCGCTCCATGACGTGGCACCAGTGGCACGCGCTGTAGCCGACGGAGAGCAGGACGGGCTTGTCCTCCTCACGCGCCCTCTTCAACGCCGCCTCGCCCCACGGGTACCAGTCCACGGGGTTGTCTTTGTGCTGTAGCAGGTACGGGCTCGTCTCGTTCGCCAGTCTGTTAGCCACGACCTCCCTCACCTCCCGCCGTCCGAAACAGCGTGTCCCTCGACACTACTTCTAGTCTGAGAACGTACCACAGCCCTCCTCGCGCGACGATCCGGCATCACAGAGTACATACCCAAAGCCGCTCTCCCGTAGCCGTCGAGGACCCGTCTGACGCTCCCCCGGCGCGGGTATCGAGCCCTGGTGGAAAAGCTCTGAGGGGGTACTTTATGGACGCTGGCGAACAGGCAACGGGGACGAGGGATGAACACTACAACCTGGTGAGCGTGCTCTACCACGCGCTCCAGGGGGCGGATACTTGCGACCAGTACGCCCTCGACGCCGAGGCCGAGGGGAAGCAGGATCTCGCGAGCTTCTTCCGTACGGCGCAGAGATCTCATACAGAGCTGGCCGACCAGGCCAAAAAGCTGCTTGGTATAGGATAGAGGCTCGTTCGCCTATGTTTAGCCGGCGAGGATGCGGGTAGACAAAATTGTGGATAGGGAAACTCGATCAAGGAGGCAGCGGCCGTGTGCTACTCCTACAGGGACCGCCAGATGGACGAAGAGATGCGCAAGATGATGCGGGAGAGAGAAGACCGCAGGCGTCGCGAGGAGCAGAAGGACAGAAAAGAACGCGCCGTCGCGGATAGAGATCGCAAGCTCATAAGGGCCTAGAGAACAGAGGGCCCTCCGAAATTCCATGAACGCAGGGCCCCGGACCGCGGTCCGGGGCCTTTGTCGTAATGTTCCGAGGGAAGGAGAGTGGCGATGGACGTCCAGAAGCTGCAAGAGACGGCCCGCGAGCTGGTAGCCCCGGGTAAAGGCATACTCGCCGCCGACGAGAGCTTCGGCACCATAGGCAAGCGGTTCGAGGCCGTCGGCATAGACTCGAGCGAGGAGAGTCGACGCGCCTACAGGGAGATGCTCTTCACCACCCCCGGTATCGGGGAGTTCCTCTCGGGTGTGATCCTCTTCGAAGAGACCCTCCACCAGAAGGGCTCGGACGGCAGACCATTCCCCAGGGTGCTTGAGGATCAGGGCGTCATACCAGGCATAAAGGTGGACAAGAGCACCGTGGACATGCCTCTCTCGGAGGGCGAGAAGTTCACCCAGGGTCTCGACGGGCTCGACGACAGGCTGCCAGAGTACAGGGATCTCGGGGCGCGCTTCACCAAGTGGAGGGCGGTTATCACCATAGGAGATGGCATCCCCACAAAGAGCTGCATCGAGGCGAACGCCGAGGCGCTGGCCCTCTACGCAGCCTTCGCCCAGCAGTACGACCTCGTCCCCATAGTCGAGCCCGAGGTACTGATAGATGGGGATCACTCCATCGAGCGCTGCTACGAGGTCACGGAGTGGATGCTGAACCGGACCTTCGACGAGGTCTACGAGCACGGCGTCGAACTCTCGGGGATGCTCCTCAAGCCGAACATGGTCATCTCGGGCAAGGACGCTGCGCAGCAAACCGGGGTCGATGAGGTCGCCAGGGCGACGGTCGAGTGCCTCCTCAGGACGGTGCCAGCGGCGGTGCCCGGCATAGTCTTCCTCTCGGGCGGCCAGAGTGACCTCCAGGCGACGGCCCACCTCAACGCCATGAACTCCATGTACGAGGGTCTGCCATGGGAGCTCTCCTTCTCCTACGCGCGGGCGCTGCAGGGACAGCCGATGGAGATCTGGGGCGGAGACGCAGGCAAGGTCGAGGCGGCCCAGAAAGCCTTCTACCACAGGGCGAAGATGAACAGTGCAGCACGCTCCGGCGATTACACCGAGGATATGGAGGAACAGGCGGCGTAGATAGCAAGGCAGCACGCTACGCTCTTCGGGCTTCGCTTGTCAGCATTTCAGCACGCTTCGGGCCTTTCAGGCCCTCGCTTTCAGCTTGTCAGCCAGGCGTAGTGAGACGCCAGTACGAATGAGAGAACCTCAGAGGAGACCCCGACTCTCGATACACAGGCTCCGACCGCAAGCCAGGCTAGAAATGCTGACAAGCCGCGAAGCGGCAAGAGCGAAGGCGTCAGCCTGAGCGTGCTGATAAGGCGCCTTTGGCGCCGTGCTGAAATGCTGGCCGCTAGATCCGCTCGGCTCTCACGATCAGGCGCTTGTCGAATGTGGGTATCGGGGTGCACGTCTGGAGAGTGAGCAGGTCGCGGCCCCTCACGCGTCCCGTCACCCAGGTGTCTTCCGGGTTCACGGTGAAGGTCTCTAGGACCCTGTAGTTGTAGCGCCTGCCGTCGCGGTCTCTGAGTGTGATCTCATCCCCCTTTTTGAGCGAGCCCAGGCGGTAGAAGACGAGGTGGCTGCCCGTACCCGGCCATCCGAGGCGATGGCCGGCTAGGTAGACATTCCTCTCAGGGGTATTCGACCACGGCAGGGAGGTGTCAGGCAGGTGGATGACCCCCTGGTCCAGGGCCCACCCGCGGTCGGAGTCGAGGACGGGCACGTTGTGCAGCCCCAACGCCTTGATGGTGAGGCCCATGATCGCCCCCGGGGCCAGGTGGTAGTGGCGAGGATGGTCGGCCGCATCGAGTTGCCTCTGCGTCGGGAGCGGATAGTCCTTCTCCTCAAGCGGCAGGGATCCCTGTTGCCCGGCTTGCGGGGCGGATCGCTCTTTCTGTGCGGGCTGCGGTTCGGACTCGGGTTGCGATACGGGGTCGGGGGCCGGGGCCGTCTGCGGTT
>CADDZK010000216.1 GCA_902812425.1 Actinomycetota bacterium | reverse complement strand
CGTGTCTTAGCCCCTCCTGCCGGACGTTTGTCCGCCTAGCGACGGCCCCTGGGCGGGTGGACGACGTAGACGACGCGCCCCTGTATCGTCACGTCTTCGACAGGCAGGACGAGGTCCTCGTGATCGCCATTCTCGGGCCTGAGCCGCAGTAGATCCCCCTCCCTGTAAAGCCGCTTGACGGTGACCTCCTCACCACCCCCTATAAGGGCAGCGACGACGGTGCCGTCTGGCGGGTCCTCGTCCTCCTCTACGACCAGGAGATCCCCGTCGGCTATGTGGGCACCGATCATGGACTGCCCGACCACCCGCAAGAGGTAGCGCCGCCTGCCGGAACGTGAGCCCAGCAACTCGGCGGCGAGAGAGTACGCTTCGTCGTTCGTCGTAACAGCCTCGAGCCCGCGTCCGGCGGCGATCCTACCTAGCAAAGGCATCTCGCCGGCAGCCTCCCAACCTTTCTCCGTCAACCGGATGCCACGCGCCCGTCCACCCTTCCGCTCGACGTAACCAGCTTCTTCTAACTTCTTGAGATGCTTGTAAGCCGTCTGAGAGCTCCTCAAACCCACGGCTTCCCCTACCTCGCGCACGCTCGGCAGCCCCTCCCCTCTCGCGCTCGCGCGGGCCAGGTACCTGAGCATCTCCATCCTTATCTGCCAGTTCTCAGGGACCACCCGCGCCTCCCTCTAGCGTCACGCTATGACACTTTATACGATTTTGCCATAGACTACAAACAATAGTTTGTGGTAGCGTAAATAGAGGAATGGAAAAAGCAGGAGCGCCCCCACCCCGGGCCTCGCGAGCCGGCCGGCGGCCAACCAGTACCGGTCTGCGAGGGTTAGAAGGAGGCGAGGACGCCTGCTCCCCGGATTATATCCGGCGGGACGGGCTTCCCCACCCTCCGTTATCGGGGGCGGGACTCCTCGTAGAGAGGGAGGAGTTCTATGGAGGCCAGCGTCTCGGAGATACACCGCTATCCATTGCGGCCCGAGGGTTTCGAGGAGCCGCTATTTCCTACGCGCGAGTCCAGACGGGCGGTCATGGATCACCTGCTGCGGGCACCCTGGCTCTCGCGGGCCTCGGAGATGGAGAAAAGGGGAGGACAGGCCGCCCACATCAGGCGCGAGCCGGTCGAGTTGGAGAACCGCTGCGGGCGCATGTGGGTCGTCCGAGCTTCGGGCAGGAGGCGGTGTCGCAGGAGGCACCACGTCGTCGAGGTCCTCCTCCGCTGGCGGGAGGTTCTGGCATGGTGGGATGAGGAGCGGGCGAAGGACAGGAAACTCGTCAGGGTCCTCCTCTCCGACGGCGCGGTGGTGGATCTGGCACGCGAAGGACCCCGGTGGTTCCTCGTGGGGGTGACGGATTGAACGAAGACTCCTTCGCCCATCTGCACGTAAGGAGCGGGTTTTCTTTCGGGTTCGGGGTCGCGAGGCCGGAGGAGTTGGCAGAAGCAGCAGCGAAGATGAGAATGTCCTCTCTGGCGCTCACGGACAGGGACGGGCTCTACGGTATCCCCCGCTTTCTGGAAACTGCGGATAGAGTGGGCATCCTTCCTATTGTCGGGGCGGAGATCTCCACGGCGGATGGGCACGTCGTGTTGCTGGCCGAGTCCATAGAGGGCTACCGCTCGCTGTGCCGGCTCATCACGGACTACAGAATCTCTTCGGAGGACCGGCGGCGTCCTGCGTGCCCGCTCGCAAAGATCCTGGAGCATACGGAGGGTTTGATCTGCCTGACCGGAGCCATTCCATTCGGTCTCGTACCCCGACCCGTCCTGGAAGGACGCAAAGAGGAGGCAACGAAGGTGCTGCACCGATTGCGGGAAGCCTTCGGGGATCGACTCTACGCCGAGCTAACCGACGACGAGACGGCGACCGGACGGCGAAGCGTAGGAAAAGTGGCTGCCTTCGCGCGGGACTTCGGTATACCGATCGTCGCCGCGGGCGAGGTCGCGTACATCTCGCCCACAGATCACAGGCTGCACGACGTCCTCGTTGCCGCCGCGAACCTCACAGCACTCCCGGGTCCAGATTACAGGCCGACAGATCGGTTGAATCTCAGGTCCACAAAGCGGATGCGGAGGCTCTTCGAGAGCCACCCTGACGCCCTGAAGAACGCCGCGGCGGTTACGGAGCGGTGCTCCGGGATGGTGAAGCTGTCGGGTAGCGTTCACATGCCGGCTGCGATCCTGCCACCTGGCAAGAAGGCCGGAAAGATGTTACTGGAACTGACGGTCGCGGGAGCAAGGAGACTGTACAGGGGAAGAGGGAAGAACCGTCCTACGACGGAGGAGATAGAGGCCCGGCTCAGGCGAGAACTGCGTTGCATCAGTTCTCTAGGGTTTGCGCCGTACTTCCTGATCGCGTACGAAGCGAAGGAGATCGCGAAGTCGAAGGGCATCCCCGTAACGGGCAGGGGTAGCGCGGCGAACAGCCTGGTCTCGTATTGTCTGGGACTGAGCAGGCCCGAACCGTTCTCGAACCGGCTGCTCTTCGAGCGCTTCATGCACGAGGGGCGCAAGGATCCGCCTGACATCGACCTGGATTTCTGTTCGGTACGAAGGGACGAGGTGCGTTTCGAGATGATCCGGCGCTACAAGCTACGCGGCGTGGCTGAGGCTGCCACGGTCCAGACGATGTCGCTGCGGGGAGCTGTCAGGGTCGCCGCGCGGGCGCTGGGGCATTCCCCGAGGGAGATCAACGAACTCTGCAGGCACGTCCCGACCCGCTTTCGCGACCGAAACAGGGTCTACGCAGGTCTCTCCGGCTGGGAAGAGGCGTTGGCGGAGCCAGCGATGAAGTGGCATCCGTTGCAGGACACGGAGAAATACAGACTTCTGCTGGAACTCTCGGCGGGACTCGCCGGGCGTATCAAGGAGGGGGGCACGCACAGCGGGGGCATGGTGTTCGGAACGGCGGAGCATCACCTCTCGGAGCTGGTACCGCTTGAGCCCTCGGGAACAGATGGGCTCCTGCGCTGCCAGTACGACAAGGACGATCTGGAACGTGTGGGGTTGCCCAAGCTCGACCTCTTGGGACTCAGGATGCACACGGCGCTCCACAGGGCCGGTGTCCTCGCGTCTGGGAGGCTGGGGCGCAGGGTGAACCCGTACGATCCGCCGCCTGGCGACAAAGAGACCTATGCCCTTATAAGGACGGGGCATAACGCCGGAATGTTCCAGCTGGAGTCGCCGGGCCAGATGCACCTGAGCCAGCGGTTGAAGCCCAGGGAATTTTCGGACCTCGTGGCCCAGATCTCACTCTTCAGGCCGGGTCCAGTGAGAGGAGACCTCGTCACACCATACGTCATGAGGAAAAATGGACAGGAACCATATTCGGCGATCGTGCCCGAGCTCGAAGAGGTGCTGCGTCCCACCTACGGAGTCCTCGTCTTCCAGGAGCAGGTCCTCGCAGTGGCGAACGCCGTAGCCGGCTTTAGCCTGGCTGAGGGAGACCTCCTGCGGCGCGCCATGACCAAGGACAGGGGGCCTGGCGCGATGCAGGAGATTCGCAGGGAGTTCCTGCGACGGGCTCGGGAGAGAGGTGTCCCTGCTGCGAAAGCGGATGAGGTCTTTTCGTGGATGGAGGGGTTCAGTGTCTATGGCTTCTCCGCCGCACACGGCGCCAGCTTCGCGGAGCTAGCCTACGCGAGCGCGTACATGAGGTGCCACTATCCGGCCGAGTTCTTCTGCGGATTGCTCGATTCCCAGCCTATGGGCTTCTATAGTCCCAGAATACTCCTGAACGAGGTGCGCAGGATCGGGCTCCGCATTCTGCCACCAGACATTCACCTCTCAGGAGAGAACTTCACGGTCGAGGAAGACGGCGCTGCTCTCCGGATCGGCCTCCGTTACTGCAAGGGACTCTCGGAGAGGGCAATCTCCTCCATCGTCGCCGAGCGGCGCAGTAGACCCTTCGCCTCGGTAGCTGATCTGTACGGGCGGACGGCCGTCGAGAGAGACTCTCTAGAGAATCTCATCAGGGGCGGTTTCCTCGACTCTTTGGCGGGAGGCTCCGAACGTTCGCGGCTGCTCGGCGAGACTGCGAAACTGCCAAAGAAGCGCGGCTCCGACGAACAGCCGGAGATCCCGATCCTGCACCCGGCGAGCTGGTGGGCCGTGCGGGAGAGGAGGAGCGTCGAGCATCTCCCTCTCGCGGACACGGTGAAGGAGCGGATGGAGTGGGAGATACTAAGCCTCAACGTCCACAGACACCCTCTCGTGCCATACCGCGATGCTCTCACAGGGCTCGGGATAGTCCCGAGCACGGGGATCATGGATCTTCCGCACGGAACTCGCGCCCGTGCCGCAGGCATGATCGAATGTCTCCAGTGCCCCCCGACGAAGAGCGGGCACAGCGTGTACTTCCTGGTGATCGAGGACGAGTGGGGACTGTTGCAGGCGACGATCTTTCGCCCCGTCTACGAGAGGTGCGGCGACATCCTGCACCATGAAGGAGCGTTCCTGCTCGAGGGCAGGGTGGAGCAGACCATAGAAAAGGGATTCGCCTTCCTAGTCCACCGTATAGAGAGCCTGCAGGACATTCTGTACGACACCAGGGTGCCCGTGCCAAGAGTAATGTCTTCTCCAGGAGCTTTCTTGCGGGCCGGGAGAAGGAGTCGGAAGGCTGGATAGCGTTCTTATATTCGGAATACGTTATTGAGATGCCACTGCAACGACTTGGTATCTGGCCAGAAAGGTTTCTGGGTAGGAGCGACGATACCGCGCCCTTCGAGACTGCTCAGATACCCAGGAAGGTTGTCAAGAACATTGAGTTGCCTGGAGGCAACGACTTCGTATCCTTGGGAAACCCCGAACAGCCCCTCATCGAAGCTCCAGTGACACATCCTACACAGCGCCATGCCGTTGGCAGGTCGGTCGTCCTGCGTCTCGCTCCATGGAACGATGTGCGCCGCCGTGACCGCCGTATGCCAGTCTAGGGTGCGGACCCGGATGCCACAAAGGGCGCAGCGGTGAGCATATGCGCTAACTACAGCCCGCCGGAAACCCTGATCGCGGACAGCGGAACGGTAAGCTTCCTCGATGTGCAGCGTCTCCCGAACCCTGTGATCTTCGGGATGTTTGAGTAGCTCCTCGCTATAGACGAGAGCGCCCCGGTTGATGACACTCTGCTCAAAGACAAGCCGCCTCGTCTCCGGTGAGAAGTATGCCTCGATCAAAATACCTCGTAATAGATCGCGGTTCTCCTTTAACCGGAGAAGGTCGTAGAGATCTTCATCCAGACGAGCTCCTATAATCTCTTCCTGGAGTCGGGGCAACGATGTAATTTGGGAACCGAGCCCGTTATTCTCGTGCCTCGGAAGAAGATGCCAGAAACCGTCTCCCTGCAGGTGGAAGAAAGGGAGCGCGAGGTTACCCCGGTGGTTGAAAGGCAGGGCACGCTCCCAGTAACGACTGAAAAGTGCCGCAAGGTCGTCCGTGATCTCGACGAGATTTTCTCGAATCTCTCCCGAGTCGAAGAGATCCAGTACACACAGGAGCAGGATCGGCTTGTGTGGAGCCTGATGCGCCGTGACCTCGGACCACACCTTGCGGTTTCTGTTGGTCCGGAGCCGGGCAAATCGCTTAGCGTAGTCGTCTATCACATCACCCATCAATGTGCCGGTATGTTAGCCGCAACGCCTCTTTCCATACCAGGCTCGATTTGGGTAGCTCCCAGCTACCGTGCGCATCCTCAAGGGGAGAAATCGAACGGGTTGAGCAGACGCACACCCGTTCGGGCGACGTCGGCGGTGTTGCGGGTGACGAAGGTCATGTTCCTGACCTTCGCCGTGGCCGCCATGAGGCCGTCAACTACTGGGTCGGGCACGTTCATGCGTCCCTATTCTTCCGCAGCCTCGGCGTCAACGGGGAGGACTCGATCTGCGCAGTCGCGGAGAACGGTTGCCAGCCAGGCCTCGTAGACGTCGGCCTGTGCGGGATCTCTCCTGTTGAAGAGTCCTATAGCGCGCCTGACCTCCCCGAGCGTGAGCACGCTCAGATAAAGATCTTCGGTGGGTACCGAGGAGATCCAACGCTTCACACCAACATGACCCCACGGCTTGCGTACCCCCGAGAGCACGTTCGTATCCAGCAGGTATCTCATCCTAAAGCTCGACGTCCCGCGGTAGCTCCTTCGACCGCTCCAGATCCAACATGCTCAGATCCGGGCCGGAGAGCAGAAATTCTTTGAAGTTCGGCTTCTTGCCACTCATCTGTCTGTACTCCTCAGCCGGGACTACCACGACGACCTCCTCGCCATACCTCGTCACTACCTGCGGTCCATCCTCCAATGTGCGCCGCACCAGCTCGCTGAACCTCTGCTTGGCCTCCTGTAATTGCCAGGACACGATCTCTCCTCGGGGCTGTCTAGTCTGTCTAGATTGCAGAAGGGAGATCGGAGATATCAAGGGCCGTGGACACTTTGTCTTCCTGTGCGAATCATCAGTCCATGTGCCATTGGAGGGGGAGAAGGTAGGGGAAGTCTGTGGTGGGGTCGATCTCTACTTGCATGATCGGGTCCATCCATTCGCTCCACCGCTGGTTGGTCTCGCTGTTCGCCAGGTACTCCTGGGTCTTCTCGATGTCGTCTGTCTCGAAGTAGCCGAAGAGAGTGAGGCCGTGGCGGAAGATGGAGTAGTTGCTTATGCCCGCTGCACGCAGAGCCTCGACCATCTCGGGCCAGATCTCCTGGTGCCGCCTCTTGTACTCCTCTTCGTAGCCTGGCCTGACCCCGAGAACCCACGCATACTGCGCCATCCGTACCTCCCCTAGTTCTATCCGACCTCGACGAACTTGAGGCCGAGCAGGCGCGCGACCTTGCGCAGCGTGCCCGCGTGGTGGCCCACGCCTAGGGCGCAGTGGTGCGTCGGTCCCTCTTCGCACCAGGCGTTCATGAACGCGGCGGGCGGCAGCCCGAACTTCAGGCGGCTGTTGGTGTTCCCCATCTTAAGCGTCGGTCCCGAAAGCGACTCCCCCTCAGCGGCGAGCAGCTTGAGACCGCCTTCGCGGGTCTGGGTTACGCCGAAGATCGTGACCGGTCCCGTCCTGACGCCGAACTCGACCGAGA
>CADDZK010000215.1 GCA_902812425.1 Actinomycetota bacterium | reverse complement strand
CCCTCTACGCACCGACCCCCCAGCGGTTCCACCGCGTGACTTCAACGATATGAGCCCTGACGAGCAAGAGGAGTTCACAGCGCGCATCCGAGAAATCAACGCCCGCGGGGCCGAGCACTCGACTCACCCAAGGAGGTAAACAGTGCCCACACCTGCAAGCCAGATCACCATCCCGCCCAAGATGCGCCAAGGCAAGATCGACAAGCTCAACGTCTCGGCCGGCACTTCCGACAACGTGGTCAGCGACGTGGGCGTGGCCTTCAACCAAGCCACCCTAAATAACAACTTTCGGGAGATCGCGGACAAGCTCAACGCCATCCTAGACGCCGTGAGAAACGCCAGCATCACGGCCCCTTAGCCGGCCCCCAGCGGACCATCGGGCCGCTACTCCATAACCGCTACACCCATAAGGAGAGACAGAACATGGCAACAGACGCAGGCTTCAACCAGAACCTCGACCACGTGACCAAAGGCAAGCCCAGGGCAACCAACTCCCCCTACCCGGCCAACAAGTGGCCCAGCCCCAAGGGCAAGCAGGGCGCGACCGAGGTGGACATCACCGCACTCCCCGACACCCGCAACCCGATCAAGCGCAAGCCATCGGCCCCCGACACTCAGGTCGTCGCAGAGAATGCCGGGACATCGTTCCCCGACGAGCCGATGATCGGCGTTACCGAGCTGGTCCGTAAGCCACCGGGCACGAGCAAATTACTAACGCGTTGGTAATTTGCCGCCACCCGCATGAACTGGTCTTAGGCAGACAGTTCGGTTCTGTAAACCTAGGTTTACGGCCTCGCTTCAACACCGCCTACCACTCCGACGAACTGGTCTTAGGCAGACAGCAACGCAGCGAATGAAGCCCCGAACCCAGGCGCAAACGGGTGAACGTCAGGGCGTTACAGCACCGTGACACCTATACATCAGTGCTATTTAGTACCCATACCCCTAGCACTCAGTGCCAAGAGGGCAAGCCTGAGCCGAGCCGGGCGTCGCCGCAGGTCAGAGGGCCAGAACGCCAGCGCCAGGGCAGCGCAGAGCCACGCTAGGGAGCGCCGAATCAGCAGAGATTCGACCCGGGGGATCTTTTTCTCGGGCCTGCTGGGAAGCCGTGTTACCACCCGCAGAATGGCCGTGAAGTTCAGTGAAGAAAGCGGTGAAGAACGTGGGAAATAGATGTGAAGTTGGAAGCTGGTAACGGTGGCGAATAGCACCTCTTGGAGCCCCGTCAAGGATGGCCTCGCCCGCGAGCGTCAGCGCCTGGTGCTCTCCTATCTAGAGGACAAGTGGGACGTGGCGAGCGCGCTCAGAGAGGCCGGAGTCACCCGCGCCAGCTACAACAAGTGGCGCTCAAGTGACCCGGAGTTCAAGTCCGAAACCGAGCGCCTTCGTAACCGCCACCTCCACGGCCACCGTACCCGTCGCCGCTACACCCGGGAGCCGAGTTATGCGGAGATGCGTAAGAGAGTCGTGGCCGCCATGCGGGCCGCGCTTACCGAGCTCCACAAAGGCCAGCGAGAGGGCACGATGGAGCAGGCTGGGGGCAGGGCGCTCGATGCGATAGCCGATGCCATGGCCGACTACCAGCGCGAGGGCGGTGACGCCTTTCACTTCGCCTTCTCCGTAACCGCCGATTGCCTCTGGGCGATTGCCAACCTGGCCGAGAGCCTGGACGGCTCCGATCCCGTCGAGCTGCTGGAGTGGCTGATAAGCCTGGAGGACGACGACGATGGCCGATAGCCGGGGCGGGTATCAAGCCCCACGCCATCCGGCTCCCGTTTCGGGCCCGGGCCGTTTCAGCCGGAGGACAGACGGCCAAATCAAAGCCACCGCACCCCTGGACGATCCCACCGTACAGAGCGGGGACATCTCCGCCGTCCGCGCCGCTCAGGACGTGCAACCTATCCCCGCTTCGCCTCCGGCTTCTCAGGGGGTGGCAGCAGGGGCCGCGGGCGCAGGCATTCCCAGCTACATCTTCGACAGCCCCTCTAACCGCCCCTACGAGGACGTGACGGCGGGGATGGGCCAGATACCCCCGCCGCCCCCGCAGGACGATAGGGAAGCCGTCCTGAGCTATCTGGTGGCCCAAGGGAACACGGACCTCACTCCGATGCTGGCCGAATATCGCCAGGCGCAGGCTCCGCCTGAGCCGACGACTTTCT
Organism: Actinomycetota bacterium; assembly: GCA_902812425.1. Lineage (GTDB taxonomy): Bacteria > Actinomycetota > Rubrobacteria > Rubrobacterales > Rubrobacteraceae > Rubrobacter_D. The sequence goes on along the minus strand of CADDZK010000215.1, from coordinate 4,926 downwards.
CGGATTCGGGAATGGCCGCTCAGCCGACTCAAGCGCCGGAAACCACCCCCGAAGAGAACATCCCGAGCGACCAGGCTCCCCCACCGATGCTCGGCCCCCAGGGCGACCCTCTCGCCGCTGACGGTTCCCCGCAGGACTTGAGCGCCCCGCCGCCTGAGCCCGGCACCGGTCCCGCGGCCGACGAAACAGGCTAGAGATGGACCCTGGGGACCAATACCTAGCGATGCGGTTGCATCGTGCCCATAGGGCCGTGGGGTTGCCCGTCTCCGCGCGCATAGACCTCGCGCTCTCGCCCCTCTCCGACGCCCACCTAGATCGGGCCGTCTCACAGTTCGGGGGGCCCGACTTCACCCGGGGCCCGTCCGGTTGGGGGATAGGCGACCTCCTCCACCATCAACTGACCCAAGAACCCGACATGGTGGCGACCCGCCACCTCTCGACTCTCCAACAGAACCTCATAAACCACGGCTACCTACCTCCCGGCACTCCTACAGATGGGATCTGGAACGCGGAGAACGCGGCCGCGCTGGGCAGGTTTGATTACGACAACCAACAGCTACAGCTCGCCGGCAAGCACCCCGGCGCAGCTCCCCTCGCCGCAGGTATCCGCCTCATCGGCAACGTCCTGCCCGCCGAGGTGTGGAATGGGGTTGTAGGGACCGCGCGCGGGCTGGTCAAGCAGGCACCGGAGACGGCGGAACGATTGGGGCTCACCGGAGGCGCAGCCGCAGGGGCGGCCATCGGCACCGCGATAGAGCCTGGGCTCGGAACGATCATCGGAGGGGTGGCCGGGGGCGCTATCGGGTTCATCTCGTCCATGCTGCATCACGACGATGCCGACAAGCCCCACGGCAACCTATGGAATGCCCTTCTCCCCTATGAGGAATACGCCGGGAAGAACGGCTTTCACAAGTTCATGACCGACCTGGGGTTTGTCGCCACCGCGGCCTCGATGCTCTACGGGACCGGGGACTTCGGGGTAGCCACCGCGGCCGGGCTCCGGGGCATCGCGTCGAGCGGCCTGCGGGAAGCACTCACCACCACGACCGCGCTGGAGCGCCCCACCTATGTCACTTCGATTCTCTCAAAGGCCATGCCCAAAGGGGTGCGCGCGGGGTTCGTTGACGTGGCCTCGCGCTACGGGCCCGCGGCCCTGCGCGCCGGAAACCCTGTTCTTCGGACGGCTACTGAGGCGTACACCGGCTTTTCGAGCGCACAGTTGAGCGCCCGCTACCTCGGGGGCCTGGGCTCGGGTAAGCGGACCACGAAGTTAGAGGCCGCCATCGAGGACAGCCCCTACCAGATCCACGGCTCGGCCAAGACGTGGCTTGACCTCACGGCCGGCAACATCCTCGCCCCGACTAAGTTCTTCGCCTTCGGGCTGGGCGACGCCGCCCAGGGCATCCGGGGTGTGCTCGGGGAAGAGCCGACGTGGCCGCTTCGCATGAGCCTCGACCCCACACTCTCGCGCTCGCAGCAGAAGCAGCAGATAGACGAGGCTCTCTCAACGGACCCGGCCGAGCGCATGACCCGCATGGCGATGCTGTATCTGACCCACGGCCGCGCGCGTGAGATGGGGGCGGCCGGCGACGTGGCGCAGACTGCTCGGGAGCGCTGGGAAGCCCGGTTCAAGACGGCCAACGACCTCAACCGAGAGGTTCTGAACTTCTTCGACAAGGGCGACGAGGCCGCGCGGCCCACGGTCGAGCGCCTGATGTCCTACTCGTTCCACTCTCCGACCGACCATACGAAGGGCCCCGAGAGCTTCGCTGCCTTCCTGACGAACGACCTCGATGCCCACGGCTCCGGCATCGACCGGCTGACCAACCACGTGGTCGGGATGAAGAACGTCGAGAGGCTGCAAGAGGCGTGGCGTGCTAACCCCTCACTCCTGAACGTCGAGGGCGAGCGTCCCCACCTCACCTTGGGCCTGGTTGATCGCCCAGAGGAGGGCATCTACGGCACTCCCTCAGAGCAGGACTTCCACCGTGCCGCTGCCTCCATCTATGGCTACTCAGACACCGTCCGCAGCGCCGACAAGAGACTCAAGAAGGCTCAGAACCTTGACCCCGTCGCCGCGCAGTCCATCTTGCAGGAGCGGATGCAGGCGCAAGAGGGGCTAAACGATTTGGCCGATAACCTTCGCCGCAAGGGGATGCTCTCATCCTCGAACGTGGATCGGCTCTACAACTCCGCCACCGACAAGAAGGCCATGCAGAAGGTCATAACGGAGTTGGGGGAAATGGCCCCCATGTTCCCGAGCGAGGTGCAAGGCGTCCCTCAAGATTTTGCCGACCAGTTCGACCAGGCCGGTTATCGAGTGCTCGCCACCAATGCCCCCCAGCTCCACTATTCGACACTGCGAAAGCGCATAGACGAGCTCGGCCTGGACGAGTGGGCCCGTAACCCGAATATCTGGGACGGTCTGCGCTACTACGCCCTTGAGACCGCCGGCCTCGATCCCATCGTCCGCCCCGACGCCGGCCTCTCCGCTCTGCGTCATGCGAACTCCGTGAGAGAGCTGAATCAGGTTGCCATCGAGAACAAGGTCAAGCTGACGCCCTCGGAGATCCTGCAACGCTTGAACGCGGTCAAGGACGACCTCAACCGCCCCTTTGACCGCAACCGGGTAGGCGAGGCCAGCGGGCACCTAGGCCCAGTTGTCCTGGTGAACACCGAGGGCGGCAAGCGCACCCTGCGCTACTTCAAGACCGACCTCCGCGAGCTGTCCGAGAGCGACATCATCCGAGCCCTGAACCTCACGAGTGACCGCATCTACGACGGTCAGCGGGACGTGTTCGATTTGGCCTCCCAGTTCCGGCAGGCGCTTCGGCGCGGGGCCTCGCTCGGCGGACAGGTAGACCTTCGCAACCCCATGGACTCGATTAGGGCTCTCGGGCAGAACCTGCGCGTCTCCGGGGCGCAGGGTTTCAGTGATTGGCTCAGAACCTGGAACTACGCCGACCCCAGGCGCTTTTATGGACTCGCCGGCGCAGCGGCGGGGGCCGAGATAGCGCGTGAGAAGGGCGAGAGCCCTGAGGGCGTGGCCGAAGGTGCCCTGCTAGGGGGCGCAGCGGGGTTCGCCTTTGGGCAGTTCCGGGCGGCCCGCCGTGGCGTCAAGGTCGCCAAGGAGTTGGGGGCCGCGAGCATCCCCTCCAAGTACGTCAACGACCGCGGGACGTTCGAGCAGATGGTCCGACACTGGCGCTTCCCGCAGGGCTCCTACGGTTACCTCCCGGACCAGCTCCACCGCCTCAACATGGCTCTCCGCTTCTCACTGTCTCTGATGTTCGACCTTGGCCGCTATAGCGAGCAGATGATGTTGAGCGGAGAGCATGGCCTCCCCCTCGGCGTCGCGGTGGGGCCAGAGCGTTACATCGAGGCTCACTACGGTCCCGGCGAGTGGCAGAACGCCATAGCCACCATGGACCGCATCGAGGGCGGCGACAAATACCGTCTCTTCGATGACATCGACAAGAGATATTCGGCCGAGGGCCTGCTCGGATTCTCACCCGCCAAGCAGCGCGCCGGCGCCGCCTACATTCTCCACAAGCGCGGGATGCCGGACCATGAGATATATGAGGCGGTTCACAGACTCACCGGGTACGGGGTTGGGCGTAGCGCCGGAGAGAAATCCATCAACTTCGTATTCTTCCCCTTCTCGTTCCAGAAGAAGGTCGTTGCCGCCCTGGGAGATTGGATACTCCAAGCCCCCGCGCGCGCCCTGCTCATCCACGAGGGCCTGCGTCGCTACCACGCCTCCAGCGCCGACGAGAAGGTCAACGACTTCATCAACAAGCGCCTCCCCTTCCTCCAGAAACTCCAGTTCGTCAATAACCTCAGCTACGGCATCAGCCCGGGCCGGTTCTTCCTCCAGGGCCTGGAGTCCACTCACAACGTCCTGAAAGGTCAGGAGACAGAGTACGGGCGCACGCCCCTCGGTAAGGCGGCGTTCCTGATCGGCTCGATGCTGGCCCCTGGTGGGGTTGCCACTCCGTTGGCCTCGGCCTTCGGGGGCGCAGGCGATGCCGCTATCCACGCGTTCATCCCGCTCGTCATCACCGACAGCACCCCGCCGCACGAAGTGGAGCAGATCCTCCAGAACTATATCCCCCTCACCCGAGAGCTAGGTCAGCTCGGGGAAGGTGCAAGCGAGCAATACACGGCACTCACCGAAGGCGGCGGCGCGCCTTACTACCAGTTGCAGTCCTATCTAGATGAGAAGCGGCGCGTGGATTCTCGCTATGACAACCTCGCGCAGGCTTTCGGCTATGCATCCGGCGACAGCTTCCTGGCCTCGGACGTGGGCCGCTCGATAAAGCCGCAATACGACGCCCAGGTCGCAGGACTCAAGGACAAATACCCGACCGGCTTCCGGATGAGCACCAGCTTCACGAATACCACGGCGGTAAATGCTCAGATGTTGTACGACCTAGCGAGCAAGCCCCACCGCAGCCCGGCCGAGGACTTGATAATCCGTCTGGCCGAAATCGAGGACAACTCCAAGCAGGTGGCCGACCTGATGGGGGTTGACCACAATACCGCGCTCCTCATGACGCAGCAGCAGATACGCAAGGTTGCGCTGAAACACCTAAAGACGCCGGGCTTCGCTGACCTCTACGACCGCTTCTTTTCACCGATCTACGGCCCGATACGGAGAGTCGCCTAATGGATATCCCTCGCAACGATCAGAAGAGCGCCACGCGCTCGGCTAACACCCTGGCGAATGTGCTTGAGAAGCTGAACGCGAAGGGAATGGACCCCGCCGCCGCCAAATACATCACCGCCGATATCGCGGAAACGCTGGCCGGCGCTCCCCAACTGCTCGACGCCTTCGCCGCCGCCTACCCCTCGGGGCAGTTCTCTAGCTACGACGCCGCCGACCTGACCTACTTCGGTGGCGCCGCCTCCACGACGGTAGGGGGA
>CADDZK010000214.1 GCA_902812425.1 Actinomycetota bacterium | reverse complement strand
TCACGCGGCTTGAGGGAGTTCGGAGGGGCTTTCGGGAGGGTCGAGCGGGTCAGGGTGGGGGATAGAGAGGCCTTCTTGCTACTCATCAAGAACCCCGTGGGGTTCAACGAGATCCTGCGCACCTTCGTCACGGGAGCCGAAGCCAGAAACGTCCTTATCGCCATAAATGACAACGAGGCCGACGGCCGCGACGTCTCGTGGCTCTGGGACGTCGACTTCGAGATGCTCGCCGACGCCAGGGCCGAAGACGGCGCCTCTTTCACCGTCAGCGGCATCAGGGCCGAGGACATGGCCGTGCGGCTCAAGTACGCGGAGCTACCCGTCGGTCCCGTCATCCCCGACAGGGGGGAGGCCATAAAGGCGGCGCTTGCGGCGACGCCGCCGGGCGAGACGCTCTACGTATTGCCGACGTACACGGCCATGCTCGAGATCCGGAAGACTTTAAGCGAGATGGGCTACACGCACCCCTTCTGGGAGGACAGATAGAGATCTCCGGAGCAACGACTAGGAGGGTATGCGAATGACCTGCCGTCGCGGGGCGACCTTGAGTATCACGCGTTCGCTCTGGATCCTGGTCCCGTAGGGCCTGTCGTCGTACTTGTAGGAGAGCTTGTCGATGTGCTCTCTCGCCTCAGGTCCCTTCACCTCCTCGACGACCGTCCCGCGCACCTCGACGAAGCGATAAGGGTCCTCGTGGTCCCAGATCATGAAGGTCACCCGCGGGTCACGCTCGACGTTCTTGTACTTCTGGCGATGCACCTCGGTGTTGATCAGGAGGTGGTCCTCATCGGCGTCGACCCACATGACCTGGGTCTGCGGCTGGCCGTCTGGCAGCATCGTGGTGAGCGCACCGAAGTTTCGTGCGTGCGCCAGCTCCAGGATCTTCGGGTGAAGCTCGTTGCCGTTCGTCGTGTCAGGCATACGCTCGCCTCCTCATTCGAATGGTGGAATCTGAGAGCCTAATGGCCGGCCATTATATAGAACGCCGGCTGTCCGGACCGGGTGCATACCAGCGCGGTCTGGTGTTGTAGGCAAGACGGGAGGCGGTATGGGCAATGAACTTCCGAGAACCCCTTTCCCGACTCAGTACAGGAAGGTGTGGGTGACCGAGTACATCCTACGTAGAGGCGCGTACGGTTTAGAATGGGATGAGAGACCCTGAACATCACGGTGGGACCACGAAGGGAGTTATGCCGTGCGAGGTACCAGGCTGACGATCCACCACCTGTACGCGGACATGATGAACCTCTACGGAGACAGGGGGAACGTCATCTCCATCAAAAAGCGCTGCGAGTGGCGCGGCATCCCCGTCGGGGTGATTGACGTCGGCCTCGGGGAGAAGATCCAGCCGACGGGCTGCGACCTCTTCCTCTTCGGCGGCGGCCAGGATAGGGAGCAGGCCCTGCTCGCAGAGGACCTCTCGGGTTCGAAGGGCGCCGACCTCAGGGCCGTCGTCGAGGACGGCGGCGTGGTCTTAGGCGTCTGCGGCGGCTACCAGCTCATGGGGCACTATTACGAGACCCCCGATGGCGAGAAGCTCCCCGGCGTCGGCATCTTCGATTTGCACACAGAGCCCAGAAAACCCGACGAAGAGCGTCTGATCGGGAACGTGCTCGTTCGCGTCAGGGCCCCCGAGACCGGCGAGACGCGCGAGATCGTCGGCTTCGAGAACCACGGCGGACGCACCTACCTCGGCGATACCGAGCCTCTCGGCGAGGTCATCGTCGGCTACGGGAACAACGGCGAGGACACCACCGAGGGCGCCCGTCGCCTCAACGCTTACGGAACCTACCTGCACGGCTCGCTACTCCCCAAGAACCCCTGGCTCACGGACCAGCTCATCCTGAACGCCCTGCGCAGGGTGGAAGAGAGCTTCGAGCTCGAACCACTCGACGACGGTGCGGAGCGCGGTGCCTTCGAGTCCGTCGCAAGCAGGGTCAGGCGCGGGTAGAGGTTCGGAGAACTCCTCATCCTTTCCACCGTTTCGTGCGCCACGCGAACAGTTGAATTCATGAAATAGTCCAAAAATAGTTCATTTGGGGGATGTGCTCATCGCGATCTCTCTAGTAAGGTGCCCACGCGAGAGAACGGGCATCAAGGACCTTGTTCCGTGTCTGTGGCCAAAGATATCGCCGCGAGGCCCCACGTTCGAAGTCTCTAGCAGGACAGGGAGCGACCTCTAACGGAGGCGATAATGGGTGCTAGGCTGCGGATACCGGCGAAGGTGCAGGATATGAGAGCCTCGAAGCTATGGTGGGTGCTTCTCTTTTGTATGTTGCTCGTAATCGTCGGGGCTTCAGCCGCTATAGCGGCCACCCTGGTCCCCAACTCCGACCCAATAGCCAGGGACAATAGCTACCGCGTCCACAAGGACTCGACCCTGAAGAGGTCGGCCCCCGCCGTCCTCAAAAATGACTCGGACCCTGATGGCGACAGGCTCTCCGCCGCGCGTGCCTCCTCTCCCAGGCACGGCAAGCTAACCCTAAGAAGCAACGGCGCGTTTGTCTACACGCCGAAGGAGGACTATCATGGGAGGGACTCCTTCACCTACACGGCCCGTGACGGCAAAGGCGGTACCGACACGGCTACCGTCGAGATCACAGTGTGGCCGGTCGTCAAGCCTGTGCTCGCCAGAAGCGATCTTTTCCGGGCCACGGAAGACACGACTCTGAATCGCCAGGCTCCTGGTGTGCTCAGAAACGACGCCCAGGTAGACGGCAGGAGGCTCTCTGCGAAGAAGGTCTCCGACCCCTCGCACGGTTCTGTGGACCTCGACTCAGACGGCTCGTTCGTCTACACGCCGAAGCCCGACTTCAACGGCGAAGACTCCTTTGTCTACAGGGCATCGGACCGCACAGGTCGCACCGACAAGGGGACCGTCACGATCACGGTCGGCGCCGTCAACGACCTTCCCGCTTTCACCGGCGCCGCGAGTAACACCTCGCAGACCATAGACGAAGGCACTGGCCTCGCCGCGCTTGAGGCGAGCGACGTGGACGGTGACGCACTGACGTACCAACTCACAGGTGGTTCCCTGCCTGACGGCATCACGCTTAATAATGACGGCACCTTCTCTGGCAACGCTGGCGGGAGATCGGCGGGCAACTACACGGCGAACGTCGAGGTTTCAGACGGCAACGGCGGCTCTGCTACTACCCAACTCGGCATCACGGTCAACCCGGTTGACGTATCTCCGGGGGCCGATGGCCTCAGCGCAGATACGGACGAAGACACCCCCAAGACGCTGACCCTCTCTGCCAAAGACACGGATAGCGACAACCTGACCTTCTCGGTCTCCTCCCCAGGCCACGGCACCCTCGGAACGGTATCGACGCCGAGCTGCTCGACGACAGCCGGCACGGCAACCTGTATGGCGACGGTCGAGTATACCCCTGACGCCGACTACTACGGCCCAGACTCCTTCACCTACAAGGCGAACGACGGCAATAGCGACTCCTCTGCTGCCATGGTGGACATTACCGTAAAAGCCGTCAACGACGCGCCTGTAGCCAACGACGACACCAAGACGGCCCAGGAGAATACGCCGCTCGTATTTCCCGCATCCGACCTTCTCGCCAACGACTCCAAGGGTCCTGCTAACGAGTCAGGCCAGACCCTCTCCGTCACCGAGGTCAAGAACGCCCAGCACGGCGCGGTCAGCCTCGACAATAGCGCTCAGATCACCTTCACCCCTGATGCTGATTACAACGGTCCTGCGGGCTTCGAGTACACCGTGCGCGATGACGGCCAGAGTAACGGCGTAGACGATTTCAAGAGCGACACTAGTACGGTCGACGTGAGTGTGAGCCCGGTCAACTCCAAGCCGACGGCCTCGGCGTCTCCGCCGGGCCTCGACATCGACGAGGATGCCGCGGCGCAGACGATCACACTAAGCGGCTCGGACGTCGAGGCCGGGGCGGCTAATTTGCTGTTTACGATCACGGAAGCCCCCCTCCACGGCGTGCTCAAGAAGGACACGACCGTCCTGGCTAGCGGTGACACCTTCACGGGCAGCCCGACGGACGTCACCTACAAGCCGGACGCCGATTACAACGGGTCCGACCCCTTCAATTTCAAGGTCACAGACAGGGGAGATCCCGACAACTGCGGAGCGCCAGGACTAGCTTGCGATGCGGCCAAAGATAGCGACACGCAGACAGTGCCGATCACGGTCAACCCCGTCAATGACGCCCCCAGCTTCGACCTCGGAGCCGACCAGACGGTGGTAAACACAGCAGGCGCGCAGACGGTCTCAGGCTTTGCCACCAACATCCTGGCGGGCCCACCGAACGAGTCCGGCCAGAATCTCACCTTCACCCTCACTAACTCCGACAACTCGCTCTTCAGCGTGCAGCCAGATATCGACGAGGCGACGGGCGACCTCACCTTCACGCCCGACGAGAACGCCAGCGGCACGGCGACGGTGAGTGTCGAGCTGAAGGATGACGGCGGCCCCGTAAACGGCGGTCAGGACACCACGACGAAGACGTTCAAGATCACCGTCAAGCCGCCAAACTCGCCGCCCACCGCCTCTAGCCAGAGCGTAAACGCCGATGAGGACACCACGAAGACGATCACGCTCGCCGCAGACGACCCCGACGGCGATGCCGTCAGTTCGTTCGCGATCAGCGACGGACCAGATCACGGCACCCTCGGCTCGATCGGCTCGATCACCTGCGACGGGCAGACGCCGAACCACTGCACCGCCGACGTAAGCTACACGGGGAACACGGACTACAACGGAGCAGACCAGTTCCAGTTCAGTGCCTCGGACGCCCAGGCGACCGGGCAGCCGGCCACGGTGGACATCACGGTCAACTCGGTGAACGACGCGCCGGTCCTGGCCAACATAGAGAGCGGAGCGCTCTCCTACACCGAGAACGACGCTCCCAAGGCGATCACATCCGCCCTCACCCTCTCCGACACCGATAACGCGAACCTTAATGGGGCGAAGGTCGTAATCAGCGCCAACTACCAGAGCAACCAGGACAAGCTCGCCTTCACCGATCAGAACGGTATTAGCGGATCGTGGGACGCTCCCACGGGCACGTTGACGCTGTCGGGTTCGGCGAGCCTTGCCGACTACCAGGCCGCATTGCGCTCGGTCACATATGAGAACACGAGTGAGAACCCGAGTACGGCAGAGCGCACGGTGAGCTTCACCGCGGACGACGGAGAGGCTCAGAACCACGAGAGCAACGCGCAGACGCGCCAGATCAGCGTCACGGCGGTCAACGACGCGCCGTCGCTTTCGGGAATCGAGGGCACAGCGGTGGGCTACGTGGAGAGCGTCGACTCGCCTCCGAGCGAGAGCCAGCTCACCAACGCACTCGCCGTTTCCGACGCCGATAGTGCGAACCTGCAGGGCGCCACGGTGCAGATCACGACCGGGTGCCAGTCGGGTGAGGACGTGCTCGTGTTCACCAACCAGAACGGGATCAGCGGCACCTACGCGGCGGGCACGTGCACGCTCACGCTCTCCGGCTCAGCGAGCCCGGCCAACTACCAGACGGCCCTGCGCTCTATTAAGTACAGGAACACCTCAGACACCCCGGACACGACCACACGGACGGTCACCTTCAAGGTCGACGACGGCCAGGCGCAGAACCATGAGAGCAACGCGCAGACGCGCGACATCACCGTGACGGCCTCCAACGACTCGCCGGACACCGTAGCCGACCCCTTCAACGGCCAGAACAGCGCACTCTCAGGCGTCACGCTCGCGGTCTCCACCTCGCCGACGACGCCGAACGTCTCCGTCAGCGGCAGCGTGCTCGCGAACGATACCGACCCCGACACGGCCCACGCGAACCTGACAGCCTCGGCCGGCTCCTCCAGCGCCAACTCGGGCGTCGTCTCGATGAACTCCGACGGCAGCTTCACCTACACGCCTGCTCCGGGCTTCACCGGCTCCGACACGTTCACCTACACGGTCCACGACAACGACGCGGGCGGCGACAAGACCGCCACGGGCACGGTGACGATCAACGTCGTAGGTCCCAGGGTCTGGTTCGTCAACCCTGGCGGCGCCTCCGGCAATGGCACCTCGCTCTCGCCGTTTAGCTCGCTCTCGCCGCTCACGACCGGCGGCGCCTCGGACTCGCTCGACGGCGCGGGCGATGTGATCTTCGTCTACCAGGGAACCGGCAACGCCGCCTCGGGCGGCTTCGTACTCGAATCCAACCAGCGCCTTGTCGGCCAGCCGCAGGGCCTCTCGGTTACCGACAGCCTCTCGCGCAACTTCAACCTCGTCGCCGCGGGCGGCTCCAACCCGACCGTCACCAACTCGGGCGGCGCCGGGATCACGCTCGCCGACGGCAACACGATCCAGCGCGTCGACGTCAAAAACGCCTCCGGCGTCGGCGTGACCGGCAGCGGCGTCAACACGCTCACCTACGGACCCAACACGACGATCTCGGGCAACGGCGGCGGCGGCCTCGCGCTCAGCGGCGCGGCCGGCGGCCAGATAGACGTCGGAGCGGATATCACGACCAGCGCCGGCCACTCCATCTCGATCGCCAACCGCACCAGCGGCACCACAAGCCTCAGCGGCGCCATCACCGACACCGGCACCGGCATCAGCCTAAGCTCGAACACGGGCGCGACGGTGAACCTCACGGGCACTCTGAACGCGAGCACCGGAGCGAACGACGCCTTCACGGCCACGGGCGGGGGCACGGTCAACGTCAACACCGGGGCGACGCGAGCGCTGACGACGACGACGGGCACGGCGCTCACGCTCAACGGCGTCGGCGGCGCGATCAGCCTCACCGACCTCGACAAGAACGGCGCCGGGACGGGGATCAGCCTGACCGGAGCCAGCGCAAGCGTGACCATCCCATCCGGCGCGACGATCGCCAACACCACCGCGGCAGGCGTGACAATCGACCAGGGAACCGGGGCGCTCAGCTACGCTGGCACGATCAGCAACTCGTCGGGCCGAGCGGTCCAGGTGACGAACCGCAACACCGGCTCCCCCGGGCTCGTCCAATTCACGGGCTCGATTGCGAGCACGGGCGGCGCTGGCGTGAACCTCGACAACAACGACAACGGCACGATCACCTTCTCCGGCGGCCTCGGTCTCTCCACCGGCGCGAACACCGCCTTTAGCGCGACGAACG
>CADDZK010000213.1 GCA_902812425.1 Actinomycetota bacterium | reverse complement strand
CCTCGATGAGTCCTATATCAAGCCGCACTACGGGAGGAAGTACTTCGATTACTTCCACATCAACTCCATAGATGTAGACAACGACAGCAACTTGCTCATCTCCTCGCGTCACACCTCGACCGTCTACAAGGTCGATCGGAATACCGGAGAGGTCTTGTGGCGACTAGGAGGTAAGAAGAGCGACTTCGAGTTGGAAGAGGGCACCCAATTCTCCTTCCAGCATGACGCTAGGCGCCACGAAGATGACGCCATCACCATCTTCGACAATGGTGTAGGCCCTTTAGGGCATCCCCGGTCCCGTGGGATAGTGCTTGATCTCGACATGGACGAGATGAGAGCTACCTTGGTGCGTGAATACATCTCCCCCCACAAGCGTCTCTCTAAATCCCAGGGCAACATGCAGGTGCTGCCGAACACTAACGTGTTTATCGGCTGGGGCAGCGAGCCTTATATCTCTGAGTTCTCCCATGAAGGCAAGCTACTCTTCGACGCTGGCTTCTCGCCCAAAGTCGAGTCCTACAGGGCGTTTCGTTTTCCATGGAGCGGTGAGCCTACCGATGACCCAGCGCTAGCAGTGGAGCGACGCTCCGGTGAGAAGGTGGCGTTATACGCCAGCTGGAATGGTGCCACGGAGGTCTCTAGCTGGGAGGTGCTAGCTGGCACACGCCAGGACCGACTAGAGTCTTTGGGATCGGTGCCCCGGGATGGATTCGAGACTGCCATGTTGGTGCAAACCACAGGTCCCTATGTCGCTGCGCGGGCCAAGAGCGCTTCAGGGCAGGTCCTTGGCATCACCAAGGCAGTCAAGCTGGGAGACTGAATGAAAAGAGTATCTCCTTGCTGCCGATGTCTTCATGAGTACAGTAAACATCGAGGAGTAGCCAGCACTGCATGCGCTAATAGCACATAGACATCTACCAGGTAGATGCTCCGCCTCCGGGTCACGGGTCACGTTCTCATCACGCAGGGGGCTGCTCTGATCATCAATTGCATGGAGAAACTGCGCCGTCGCGTTGGCCCCTGACGGTCAGAATTTCAGAATCCGAGTGCTCCGCTGTGATGCGCCTGATAAATAGTTTTGAAGGTTGTGGAGAGCGGTGGGTAGGGAAGGTCCGCGGCGGATGCAGTGGGAGCTTCAGCGACAGTTAAGGTACCTTCAAAGACATCTTTGCCGAACCCCCCGATCCCAGACCCGAGTGAGAGCCAAATAGCCCTGGTCTAGCACTACCGCTCAGAGAGTAGAGGCCGGCGGTATATATGGCATATGCGATCGTGAGCCACCGGTAGCTGGTGGCGCAGTCTTCTCGGAAGGCCGGGTGCAGCATCCGGTCTACACAGTAGCTGCTCGCGAAGGTGTAAAGTTGATGTATGGCCGATGAAGACGCCGTGCTAAGGGAGATACTCAAGCACCTAGATGAAGCCGCAAGGCGTATTAGAGCATCTCGGCACCTCATGAGAGAGCACGCCTTGGACAACGACCCCAACTACTTGAGGCTGGTTGCACAGCTCTCTGAGGCCCTGGACGTAACCGAAGCGGCTCGCAGGGAAGGTCGTCGCCGCTACGACGCTGGTCCTGGCTCAACTTCGCCCTAACGGCGTTCTGAGAAGTTCGCGTGCGGCCGCCTCCGGACGCGGACCTATACATGCTCCTTACTCCGGCCGGTGGCCTCGTGGCAGCTCAGGAGGAGGAGGAGGGAGCTTCCGCTGCCAGGAGCGTGAGCGCCGCCCACACGCACACCTCCTCGGCCTCCGGCGGACTGAGGCCCCGGGTGTCCTCGAGCACGATCATCGCCTCCCACCCGATCAAGAGCGTAAGCGCCGATACTAGCCGCTCGAAGCGCTCCGGCGCCAGCGTATCTCGGAGGGGCTCTAGCGCCCCCTCGATCCACTCCACGCGCCCGTAGCCCCGACGTGGCACCCTCCCCGACTCACCTCCCGCACGGGAGCCCGTGGGCGCTCCCACGGTGGCCCTTATGATCGTCCTGCCGAGCTGCTCGGTCTCGGCGAAGCCCTGCTGCATCGCGCGCACGAGCGCCTCCAGCCTCTCGGCGGGGTCCCCGCTGGCCTCGAAGCGGGGCTCGACGCCCTGGCGCGTGGCCTCCAGCGCGGCGTCGGCGAGGAGGTGCTCTTGCGTGGGAAAGTAGGCGTAGACGGTGCGCCTGGAGACGTCGGCGGCCTCCGCGACTTCCGTGACGGACGGGTCGGCGCCCCGCTTGAGCAGCTCGGCGGCGGCCTCGACTATCGCCTTGCGCGTCCTGCGGCGCTGCCGCTCGCGCCCGCCTCCCCTTCCTCCAGCCGTCTTCTTTTCCATCTGTGCTCCTAACGCCTCTTGACAGCTTACGTGCCCAGAGTATACACTAGCGCAGTAATTACACACTTGTGCAGTAAAGGAGGCGGCAACCCATGGAACGGGCACTTATCGACGGCAGCGAGATCGAATACGAGGTACGCGGTGCGGGTGAGCCAGTTCTGCTGGTTCATGGTAACTACCAGGCAGACGCTTTCGCGCCCTTGCTGGCCGAGCCTGCGCTAACGGGACGCTACCGGCTAATCAGCTACCACCGCATCGGGTATGCCAACAGCAGCCATAAGGACGCCCCCGTGAGCATCGCCGAGCAAGCCGCGCACGGCCGCGAGCTCCTTGGGCACCTCGGCATCCGGCGGGCGCATGTCGTTGGCCATTCCTACGGCGGGGTCGTCGCCCTCCAGCTCGCCCTTGACGCTCCGGAGGCAGTACATTCGCTCGCGCTGCTGGAACCTGCGCTGTTCGCCGTGGACAGCGCCGAGGAGTTCCTTGAGGGGCTGGGGCCGGCGTTCGGGATGTATGCGGCCGGTGAGAAGGCTGCTGCCATCGACTTTTTGCAGCGGGCCTGGTTCGGCCCGGACTACCGAAGCGTGATCGAGCGCGCTTTGCCGCCTGGCGCCTTCGATCAGGCGGTGGCGGACGCCGACACCTTCTTCCAGGTGGAAGTGCCGGCGCACCAGGAATGGGCCTTCACGAGGGAGGACGCCGCCCTCATTAGCCAGCCGGTCCTCGCTGTGCGGAGCGCCGACGGACTCCCGTTCTTCGGAGAGGTCAGCGAACTGCTGCGGGAGTGGCTGCCACAGACGCAGACGTTCGTGTTGCCCAACGCAACACATGCGCTGCAAATGCAGAACCCTCGCGCGATGGCCGAAAGGTTGGCCGATTTCTTCGCCCGCCACCCGCTACCACTCAGTACTTGAGTGGCAAGCCACTACTAGGAGTACTCTTCTACTAGGCGTGCTCTCGGCATCGCGCTCTCCAAGGAGGGGACTCATACCCTAATTCACCAAAGTGCTTAGAAGGGGTCTTCTCGGAAGTTGGACTTCCGCTTTACGGAGTTCTTAGAAGTTCGTGCTAGGCTCTAGGACAGCGGTTGTCGTCGGTCGCTCGAGATCCAGATTAAGAGCTCGCGCGAAGGAGCTAAGAGAGGGCGTGTTCTTTCTCCCTTGGTGGCTGTTTTTGGTGTGCCTTTTGGGCAGCGCTTTAGCAGCCTACCTCCTGCTCGAGCGTACCCGGGCAGGCGACTCGGCATGGGTCCTCTTTCCTCTGACTGCTGTCCTGGCCCTGGTGAGTCTCGCAGGGGCGATGGTTGTGGCGATTGTACTCTCAACACTGCTCTCCGCGCTGATGGAGCATCGGCCTGAGACACCCCGCGAAGGCACGGAGGTTGAGACTACCTTAGAGCGCACGGTTCCCGCCACGATAAGTACTCCGCCTTCCACCTCCCCGAGTGCATTACCTACAGCTTCGCCCTCGGCATCACCTACAGCTTCGCCTAGCGCCTTCCCCCTCGGCTTCGCCGTCCCCTAGGAGACGGGTGAGGAAAGATGTTTCGAGTTCATCACCTGGTGCTCCGGCGCTTTCTCTTGTACTTATTCACCTGAGTGCGTGGAAGGGATCCTCTCAGAAGTTCGCTATGACGGAGATCTCTAGGAAGTTGGCACGGGGCTTCCGAGAGGAGCATCATGGCACTAGAGAGCAGGATACACACAGCACCCAATGCTCTACACCAAGGAGGAGAAGTAGAGATGGCTGAGGATCCACAACCAGTCAATAATAACGCCGACGGTGCACTAGAAAAGAGCCCTGCTCGCCAGCAGGACGAAGGCCCTCCTGACGTGCTCCTTAACGTCGAACAGCTCGAAGTGGACAAGATCCATCTGAAGGTCAAGGGCCTAAGGGCACACGTCTCCGTCTTGGCAGAACTCGCTAGCCTTGTGAACCTGCAGGTAGGTGTGGACGCAAGGCTTGAGGAGGTCGAGCTCGAGATAGAAGGCGTTAGGGCCAAGGTGCTCTTGAAGGCCGACCTCGACAACGTGCGCGCCATCCTAAATCATGCCCTGAACACAGTGGCTGAGCATCCCGAGATCCTGAGAGCCCTAAGCAGGGCTTTGGACCAGCTTGTTTCAGGGTTGGTTGGAGATGCCGTAGGCACGCTTGAGGATGCGCTTGGGAGCTTGGAGGTGGGAGACACTGTAGACGAGGCGCTAAAGGGCAAGCTGGAGGACGTCAGGAATACCCTCCAAGACGTTCTAGACCAGGCCGGAGCGCAATCCCAAGAAGCAGCGGGAGGTATCACTACTACTAGTGGCCAGGATCTACCCGAGGGACCCTCTTCTTCCTCTACCCCAGGAAAGGACGAGCCCTCAGGAGGAGGTTCCACTTAGCACCGCTTCCCAGGTGCTTAGCGCCCGAACAGTCTTCGCCAGGGACCAGGCTGCTTGGCTTGCCTGCCACCCCTCTGCGCCTCCAGCGCTCTCTGCAGCTTTTCGGCTCGCTCTTTCTCCTGACGCGCAGCTTCTAGCAGAGCGATGTTTTCGACCTCCGCGGCCTCAAGACGACTCTCTAAGCGATCCAGTTCCTCAAGGATTTCCTCAGTCTTGTCTCGCAGCACTCCTACTCCTTCTGAGAGGCGCTCAGAAGTTTCAGTTGGCGCATCCTCCCCCGGCCTCTGCGCCTCTGACGAGTCTCTAGCAGTGTCTTCGTGTAGCGTACCGGGAGCAAGCTCCTCCTGTGGCAGCGCAACAGTCTCGGCGGCTTCCACGGCTTGACGGCCTCGGCGGTAGGTTCGCTCCTTATAAGCACTCAGGGCACTAGCTGGGATGCGCCAGGGACCGGGGACCCCTTCGAAGCGCTCCGGTCCACGCTCGCCCTCCAGATCGCCTGCGCGAAGCAACTGGCGTACGCGTGCTGGGGACACCCCGAGTACACGCGCTGCCTCGTATGGGGTGTAATAGTCGGCCTCTTGCGCCATAGAACGTAAATACCCTTGCAAAGGCTATTCCAAGCCTCAAAGGAGCTGCAGTCTCATTAGCGTCCTTTAGGCTCATGTTCTTGGCAAGCGCTCCCCTACTACTACTGCTACTGTTCTGCTTGCTCTTCTTCAACCTTCTTTAGACCTTCAATCATCTCGAAGGTGAAGCGCACCACGCCGCTATCCTTGCCCTTGTGCTCGAAGTAGATGGCCTCGTCATCGTGGTAGACGAGCACCTCTGAGAAGAGCCCCTTGTTGTAGTAGAGGCCTTGTGCCCACTCAGGTATGGCCTCGTTGTGTACCTTACGCGATTGCTCGCTCATCTGAACATCTCCCTCTCTATTCGATGAGCATATGCTACTCCGGAAGAGCTCTATTCACCCAACCTCGTAGAAGGGGTCTTCTAAGAAGTTCGCTCAGAGAACCTTTACGAAGTCTCCTAGTGCGCTATACGTCCCCTGAATGGCTCCTATCGCCTTTAAGCGAGCCCCGGTACTTCTGACCGTCAGGCATGGTGGCGCCTTCCAGAGACGCAGTTTCTCGTAGTTGCTTCTTGGTGACCTGCGCGTTGGTGAGGTCGGCTTTGCTCAGATCGGCGCCTTCCAGATTGGCGCCACTCATGCGAGCGCCGCTCTCGAAGCGCTCCTTAGCATCGCTCAAGTCGGCACCGCTCAAGTCGGCACCACTAAGGTCGGCGTCATAGAGATAGGCGCCACTCAGCTTGGCGTCCTTTAAGTCAGCGTCGCTAAGATCAGCATTACCCAGATGGGCGCCGCTAAGGTCGGTGCCTTCCAAGTCGGCACCAGCAAGACCTCCTCCGGTGAGTGTAGCTTGCGTTAGGTCGGTGCCCTTCAGGAGCTGCTTCCCTCTGAGCCTGAAGTCACCCAAGCTGGCATACTTAAGGCTGATGATCGGCGGCCGATCCGGCGGCCTGGTTTGAATCAACTGGGTCTCGTCTAAGAACCTCAATGCCCTATTAGCGCGATCAGAGTCTAGTGTGTCTAGCACCACCAACGTCCTCGCCCGCGCCAGCCTCCTCACGGCGCTGTTCTCGCTTGCATTGCGCAGATTGCGATCGAGCAACAGCGTCCCCATCTGATCGAGGTACGCCTGCAATGTGGCCTGTTGGGCGCGTTGCTCCTCTACCGCTCGGTCGCTGGCGGCTCGCTGATCCTCGATTTGCTGTTGACGGATGCTTTGCTGCGTCGTAAACCAGAACCCGAGGGCAGCGAGGGCCAGTGGTACTATGAGCAGTTGAAACCAGTCCCAAACCGGCTTCCCGCCGAACTCTCTAAGCGTCCAGGGCTTGCGGTCTTGCTTCTCCTCTGCGGCCACCTGCGCGCCCTTCTCCTGCACCATAACCGCCACGATAACAGAGCCGATGAATCCGCGATGAATCAAGATCCTTCATACCTATCCAGCACCACAACATCTAGCGTTGTCTACAATGCGTAGGACCGCGGCTATCGGCTGTTTCGGTCTCTGCAGGACAGCGACTATGCACGATCCTGCATGCGAACTTCTCAGAAGACACCTTCCACACACTTGGGTGAATAAAGGCCGTTGGTCATACGCCCTGGTCCGGTCTAACCTCGGGACGAATCTGCACCCGCCACAGCGTTCTCCGCCCCTACCACTCCAAAGTAACATACCGTCGCAACGAAAGACCCCAAGGGCCATCCCGGCATGCTCGAAACGTGCGCCGACAAAACCCACGCCGCCCCCACCGCCAAGGCCACCGAAACGAAGCGAAAGCTTCCCCACAGCTGCACCCGTCTGCTCTCGCCGCCGAACTCCGCCGTAACGCCCCCGAAGGCAAACGTTCCTACCACGGCGAAGCCCGCAACGGCTCCGAGGAAGAAGGAGAACAC
>CADDZK010000212.1 GCA_902812425.1 Actinomycetota bacterium | reverse complement strand
ATCCGCTACGGAGACCTCGACCCCTACGGCCACGTGAACAACGCCGTCTACCTTGAGTTCTTCGAGAGGGTGCGCATCTGCTACTGGCGCGTCCTCGCCGACCTGGCCGGCATCGAGAAGCTGGAGGCGGGCGACGTCCCCGGCGCCCGCTACGTCGTCGCCGAGACGACGGTCCGGTACAAGGTCCCGATCTTCTTCGAAGACACCCTTCATGGCTCCGCGCGCGTACGCACCGTCGGCAACCGCTCATACACGATGGGCTTCGAGCTGCGCGTGGGCGAGACCTTCGAGAGCGGCACGCTCGTCGCAGAAGGCTCGGCCGCCCACGTCTTCTTCGACCCCGTAAAGAACGAGGTGCAGCCCCGCCCCGAGTGGTTTCTCTCCACCGTCGCGAAACTCGAAGGACGCCCCGAGGAGTCCTTCCTCCCTGAGGACCGCTGAGGGCGCCTGTCGGCGCGGCGTGTTACGGTGCTAGGGCACCGCTGGATTCTGGAGGAGACTGTGATGGAGTATCAGACGATAAAGGGCGAGAAGGTTCCTTCGCTGGGGCTTGGCACGTACAGGCTCACGGGGCAGACGTGCGTGAGGGCCGTGGAGCGCGCCCTCTCGATGGGCTACAGGCACATCGATACGGCCCAGATGTACGACAACGAGGCCGAGGTCGGGCGTGGCGTCGAAGGGGCTGGGGTGGAGCGGGCTGAGATCTTCCTTACCACCAAGGTGTGGCCCAGCGACTTCGCCCGCGACCGCGTGCTGAAGAAGACCCGCGAGAGCTTGAAGAAGCTCCTTACGGACTACGTCGACCTCCTGCTTATGCACTGGCCGAGCGAGGGCGTCCCGATGGGGGAGACCCTCGGGGCCATGCGGCAGTTGCAGGAAGAGGGTGGCGTGCTGCACATCGGGGTGAGCAACTTCTCGCCGTCCCTGGTCGAGGAGGCTTCGGGGCACGCGGAGATCTTCTGCAACCAGGTTCAGTACCATCCCTATAGGAGCCAGGACGCTCTCGTCGAGCAGGCCGGGCAGATGGACTACCTGCTCACCGCCTACACCCCCCTCTCCCGCGGCGGAGTCCAGGGGGACGCTACGCTTAAAGAGATAGGAGAGACCCACGGCAAGACGGAGGCGCAGGTCGCCCTGCGCTGGCTCGTTCAGCAGGAGAGAGTCTCGGCCATCCCCAAAGCGACGAGCGAGGAGCACCTCGCAGAAAACCTCGACGTCTTCGACTTCGAGCTCTCGGGCGAGGAGATGGAACGCGTCTCCTCCCTGAGCCGCTGAGGTCGAAGCGTGCGCGCCCGCGAGCTTGGGATAAAGGTCGGCCTCCTCGCACCGGGACCCCACGACGCCATAACCGACGTCGATGGGGTGAGGGTCGGGCACTCGACCATAGTAAGGGGCGAGGGGCCGCTCGTCGCCGGAGAGGGGCCCGTGAGGACGGGCGTCACGGTCGTCTGTCCCCGGGAGGGGCTCGCGCGCGACGAGCCGGTCTTCGCCGGTGCCCACACCTTCAACGGCAACGGCGAGATGACGGGGCTAGAGTGGATCAGGGAGGCTGGCGCCCTGGCGACGCCCGTCGCTATTACCAACACCCACAGCGTCGGCGTCGTACGCGACGCCCTGGTGAGGGCGGAGATCGAAGCTCGCACCGATACGGAGGACTACTGGTGTCTGCCCGTCGTGGCCGAGACCTACGACGGCATCCTCAACGACATCAACGGCCAGCACGTCACCCTGGAGCACGTGCGCGATGCTCTCACGGATGCGACCGGCGGACCGGTGGAAGAAGGCTCCGTCGGCGGGGGGACGGGTATGATCTGCCACGAGTTCAAGGGAGGCATCGGCACGGCCTCGCGCCGTCTCCCCGATGATGAGGGCGGCTGGACGGTCGGGGCCCTCGTGCAGGCCAACTACGGGCGCCGCCCGATGCTGCGTGTGGACGGGGCGCCGGTGGGGCGTGTCCTTGGCACCGGGGTCGTCCCTTCGCCCTTCGAGAGAGGGGAGGCGCCTCCGGCCGGGACGGGTTCGATCATCGTGGTCCTCGCCACCGACGCCCCGCTCCTGCCGAAGCAGTGTGACCGGCTCGCGAAGCGCGCCGGCACCGGCCTCGCCCGGATGGGGGGCGGCCTCGACGACGGGAGCGGCGACATCTTCCTCGCCTTCGCCACGGGCAACGGCGGCATCCCGCGCGCCGGACACCCAGATGCGCCTCCTACCGTGCCTTTGAAGATGGTGACGAGCGAGTACATGACGCCGCTCTTCCACGCGGCGGCAGAGGCGACGGAGGAGGCCATCCTGAACGCGCTCCTGGCCGCGGGCGACATGACGGGGCGCGACGGTATCAGGGCCTACGGTCTCACGCCCGAGCTCCTGCTCGGCGCGCTCGACGAGGCGCGCGCCAAGGGCGCGCACCGCGACGTAGAGATCTGAATAGCCGGGGGTGAAGAGAACGTGGTAGACGGAGGACGGTTGTGACGCAGGCTCTCGGAGCTGGCGGAGATAGGCAGGCAGGAGTCGGGCGGCGTGACCCGTCTCCCCTTTGCCGAGGAGGAGAGAGCCGTTAAGAACGTCGTCGCCTCCTACATGGAAGAGGCCGGCCTCTCTGTACGCGAGGACCCCGCTGGGAACCTCTTCGGCCGCCGCCAGGGAAGGGACGCGTATGCCGCCGTACTAGTAGGCTCGATTGTCTTCGACCGCGCCTAAAGACCCGGCCCCTCCGTTCCTAAAATAGGGCATGGAGCTGAGGGACTTCCAGGCGTTCGGCGAGCCGGGGGCGATGGTCTACCTCGCGGACTGCGTGGACCTGATTAAGACTATGCCTGCTGGCAGCGTGGACGTGGTCTTCGCAGACCCGCCTTACCGACTCTCGAGAGGCGGCGTGACCCTCAAGAACGGCAGGCTCGCCCCTGTCGACAAGGGCGCCTGGGACAGATCCATGGGGCTCGCAGGCGATCACCGGTTCAACGTCAGGTGGCTGGAGGAGGCGCGCCGCATCCTCAAGCCCGACGGCACCATCTGGGTCACGGGCACGCACCACATCATCTTCAGCCTCGGCTTCGCCCTGCAGGCGATGAAATTCAAGCTCATAAACGTGATCCGCCCAGAGTACAAACCTCTGCTCCCACTCTGAGCGGTTCCGGGAACGCTCCGGTGATCTCTAGAGAGCGGTCGGGCCAGAGCCTCACCTTTAGCCTGAGCATCTTGTAAAAGCGGTGGCGCTCCTCCGGGTCGAGGCAGTCCAGGACCTTCGGGGCGATAGCCTCAAGGTCGGAGAGTACGGCATCCCGGTCTTCCTCCAGCGACCGGATGTGCTCCAGGCGTCCTTCAAGCGCTGCGAGCTCTCGCTCGGCGGTGGCGCGGGAGTCGTCTAGCTCTGCAAGCCTCGCCTTGAGGTCGTCAAGGCCAATGATGCCTTCAGCGTAGGCGTGCTGAAACCGCACGCGCTTGGCGTCCGCTTCTGCAAGCTTCTCGGCCCACAGCTTTATCTCCCGCTCCGGTTCCCCTCTGGCGCCGCACCTTTCTAGTTCTATCTTGCGGTCCAAATCTGCGCGCAGTCTCTCGGGCTCCTCAAGGTAGGCGCGGACCTCGCCCCATACTAGGGCCTCGAGATCTGCGGCACGGTGGGTGCGAGTCGCCTGGCAGAAGTCTGCTCCATTCCTGTATTTAGCTTTGCAGCCGTAGTAGAAGAAGCGCTTGCCCGATGATGAAAGAATGCTCTGAGTGTACATGGTCCAGCCACACTCTCCACAACGCAGTATCCCACCGGAGAGTTCCCAGAATCGCCGCCCGGCACTAGAGGTCTTACGGTTATCTTTTATCGCTTCGCGAGCGGCATCCACCCACTCCCGCGGGACGCCGGAATCTGGCACGGGTACATATACCCACTCCTCCTCGGGCCGAGCTATCCTCTTGTGCCGCTTCCTGTAGACCCGCGTGCCGTCGGGACCAATCTCCGAGACTTGAGAGCGGACGTGCCGGTGAATGCCCCACTTCCACAAGCCGTAGTTCTGCTGCGAGTCGAGGCGCGCTGCAACCTCTGGTGAGACGAGAGACCTTACCTCCTCGAAGGAGTGCGGCCGGTATACATCGTTAGAGATGATGTCCCGGATCATAGACGCAGACCACTTCGGTTTACCCGTGGCTGTCGGGATGCCTGCCGCGTCTAACATCCGTTTCGCCGCGAAGATGGGCTGGCCCTCGACGCCGACCATGCGGAAGATGCGCCGCACGATCTCCATCTTCTCTTCGTCTACGACTAAGGCGTCGCGGGCGTCGTTGAAAGCGAACCCGTAGCGGGCGGCACCGTGGTGGGCCATACGCCCCGCTATCACCTTGCCCTCGCGAACCTTCCTTAGCTTCCCGCGCCTGCTCCTCTCCGCCATCTTCGCCCGCTCGTACTTGGCGAGCTGGTCAAGAATACCGTCTGTAAGGTCTCCCTCGGGAGAGTCATCGCCTCTGTCGTTCAAGGCACGGATCTTCGTTCCGTGCTCCTCAAACTCACGCCTGAGAAGGTAATGGTACGCAGGCTCCCTAGCGAACCTGTCGCGGTCCTGTGCCAGAACCACAGAAACACCGCCAGCGGCTACGAGGTCCCTTACCCGGTCCATGCCTGGCCGCTCAAGGCTTGCGCCGCTCTGACCGGCGTCCTTTACCTCCTCGAGTATCTCGTAGCCTTCTCTCGCGCAGTATGCGCGTAAGGCTTCTATCTGTTGGGCGAGTGAGTAGCCGCTTCTTGCTTGCTCATCCGTGGAGACGCGGGCGTAGAGAATGGCCCTCTTGGGGCCGTGGCCGTTCGTTAAGGGTATGGTTAGTCTCCTAAGAGCTTAGTGGGGTCTATGTCGAGGGCTTTGGCGAGCTTGCGGATAGTACGAAACTGCGGCTCCGCATGATTGCGTTCGATGTTAGCTATGGTGCTTTGGCTCACACCCGCCTTGTCCGCGAGCTCGTCCTGAGTTAGGAGCCGTCTTGTACGGACCTCCTTCAACTGTTTACCAATATAGACCACTACCGTCATTGTAGTCACCTCCATAGGCTATTGCTCAACGCAGTAAGCTTAGCATATAAACTGAGTTAAAATCATATATATAAACAATGAGGAATGATACGGTGCGTGCGTCGAGCAAAGAAATAGCCCATATGAGGGATGTGCTGGGTATGTCAAGCTGGCATACTCGTGAAGTGTGCTCGAAGGATCGAACACAGTTGCTCTCCGTGTACTTGGGGAAGGTGAATAGGAGTGAGAAGACAAAGCAAACTACTATTGGCCGTTGTGGCAGCGCTCTTGGTGGGCCTGTTCGCACTATCGATGCTACCCAAACCCGTTGAGGCGCTCGCTTCTGAGGACATCGAGGACACTTACTGTCCCCAGGGTACGGGAGCAGGCTACATCCTCAATTACAAGAAGTACGCCGAGTCCTTTACCGCGGGGCACACAGGAGGCCTCACCAGGGGATTCGTCGAAACATTCGACGTGATGAACAAGCCTTCCACCTACACTGTAGAGATATGGGATGCAGACTTGTTTGGCATTCCTACGGGCATCGGTCCCCTAGCCTCTACTGTGGTGAACAATCCTGGTTCCGGTTATGCATTCGAGTACCCTGTCTTCTCATCCCCCGCGAGGGTTAAGGCAGGCAACAACTACGCCATGGTCGTGACGGTGGTGGACCCCCCCAACAACGGCGTTGTCGTCTCACCGGGTAACATCTGCGCTGGCACTTTCTCTCTGAATCAGACGGGAACGGGGGCTTTCACGGCAGACCCATCGAGCCGCGACTTGAACTTCGCCGTCTTCATCGATGCGACGCCACCAGTTGTCAGTAGCCTGAAAGCCACCAGCGTAAACAGTAGCGGCACAGCGCGGCGCAAGACCAACTTCAAGGTCGCCTTCTCTGATGACATGAAAACTACGACCATTGACACCACGACCATAAAGCTCTACAAGCTCCACTCCGATGGGAACAAGTCGCAGGTCAAGAACGGTACCACGGTCGATTGCAAAGCTGACAGTACTGCGGGGACCCAGTGCAAGAGTGCGATACTCGATCCTTTCGGCGCCACTTCGAAGAAGCTGGCCGCCGACAGTAGGTATCAAGTAGTCGTGACCAGAGGCGCCGAGGACCACGCTGGCAACAAGCTGAAAAAGAGCTTCGCCAAGACCTTCAGAACAGGCAACAGCTAAGCGCTATCAGTAAGTGCGAGGGTAGCGCTGGGAAGGGTCGGAGTTCGAAGCTCTAGCTGTACTGGACCCTGGTGCTTCGTCGTACATAGAGTGTTAAAGAATCTAGCGAAAGATAGTCCATTTGAGGGATGCCTTGATCCTTTCACTTCTCTAGAGTGTCCTATAGTTGCGGGACCGGTTTGCTGCGTGGTAGCCCCGCGATCCTTCCAAGGCCGGGCCGCCGTGCGACTCCATACCAAACGGGACCCGGCCTCTATCCTGCCTCCTAGAAGATGTGCCACTCAGCCGATGCGTCGAGCCGACTTCATCCTCTACAGTGGTCTCAATACCGGGAGGAGTGTCCCCACAGGATTGCCTCCCGGCTGTTCTCCTCGGCCGGGCCGCTCCGACACCGCATCAAGCGCCCGGCCTTCGCTTCTCTCAGAGGGTTGGTTCCTTGACAGAAAGTGCCTTCGGACACATTTCGTGCTATTTGTCGGAAAACACGCACAATACGCATTGCACTATATGTTGTGGCATGGTTATAATGCTCGCCGCTATGACGGCTGGAAGAAAGGAGCAAGGAAGATGAAGAGACTGGCTGCAACGGGGGCCATGCTAGTGTTGATGGTTGCGGCAGCAGCCCCCAGCTTCGCGGATACGGCAATAGGCGGAGACGTAACTGCAGATTTCTTCGACGCCTCCCAGACGCAGGCTGCGGCGGCTCTGCAGATCAACAGAGGCGATGCGACAGCTACGGCCAGTGGTGTTGCCACTGCTGCTGACGCTTCTATCTCACAGAGCCTTGATGTGTCCCAGTGGCAGTGGAACGGCGGGTTCTAGGCTTCTTCTGTAAGAATCCTCAGAGTGTAGAGGGCCGGGGTCCTAATCTGGGCTCCGGTCCTCTTTCTTGCCTTAAAGAAGATATGGCCATTCGACCGGTGCGCAGACACTTCCCTCCAGGACACAGGACTTAGCGCGGAAAGGTCTCAAAGAGCCCGAGAG
>CADDZK010000211.1 GCA_902812425.1 Actinomycetota bacterium | reverse complement strand
GAGCTACGTTCCGTGGTTCGGTCAGCGCAAGGTTCGAAGCGTAAGCCCGAGAAGGGGTGAACTGGGCTCCGTGGATCTCTCGACATCGCCCTCCGGCAGCTCGTGCCGGACACGCAGCCTGCAAGCTGACAGATGAGAAGCAGCGGAAGCGGCAGATGATTACGACTAACCGTAAGGCGGCTCATCAATCCCGCTCGCCGAAGAGCTCCAGAACTTGCTCCCCTTCGCGGCTAAGGCGATAGTACACGTTGCGGCCGCTACGGTGGGGCTCGACGAGCCCGGCCTTCCTGAGGCGTGAGAGATGCTCGGAGACGGTACTAGGACTCAGGCCGAGCTGACGCGCCAGCTCGGTGGTGATCCGGGGAATGGCTAGGCCCTTCAACACGGAGGCACGCCCAAGACCGAGCGCCGCCGCGAGCGCGTCATCCACGTGGGATGCTGAAGAAACCCACAGCTTGGCCGCGCCCCTAGGGGCATACACAAGCGACGGTTGCCAGGGCTCTTCGATTATCGCGTAGAGCTTGGGCCAGGCGAACGCACAAGGCACGAGGAGTATCCCGCGACCTCCGGGAACTACCCCTTCGATCTGGAAAGGCTTCTCGACTTCGAGGAGCCCATTGCGGTAACGCACGCTCGGGTGCAGATCGTCAAAGAGGGCTTGCGGACCTCCGAAGGCCAGGGCCTGGGCACGCTTGAGCACGTCACCCTCCAAAAGAACGCGCAGCCGAGGCCAGTGGGGGGCTACGGCGACCTCGTGGTAGCGCAAAAGTGATGCGGCCAGACGTTTCAAAGAGGCCACAGGTTTCGTCAGGTAGGGCGTAAGGAGGCTCTCCCTGTCCGGTCCGACACCCTCGCCGCTCGCCTTGAGATACTCGACTTCTCTAACGATCGTCTTCGCCGGCGTCTCGGACAGACGCGCCATCTCATCCTCGAAAGCCGGCAGAGGGGTGGTAGGTGGCGGGGCCAGGAAGTCTGGTATGTACCCGTCGGGGCGTACCAGGGCGTAGAGAGGGGCGAGGTCGAGCTTCCCTAGTTTCCCCCTCGTCTGCTCGACCCACGGCAGGTGCAAGGCGTGGCGTCCAGGATCGAGAAGCACTCTGAAGCTCGCCACCGTCTCCCACAAAGGGCTGAAGGCGAAGCGGACCCGCGAGAGGTCCTCCGGTGAGAGTTTGATCGTGATCATCTTCTCGCCACCCTCCCTGGCTTCCCGGCAGCGCACGTCGTCTCGATAGCTCGCCTCATCCCACTATCTTAGCGCTCCCTGCACAGGCTTCGGCAAAAACCGAATCAGTTCTTTGCGGGCGATACCGGCGTTACAGTAGCGGCAGGAAGACAAAGGCAATACAGATATCGCCAAAGGAGGCCTTCGATGAGCTACTTACAGATAGAGTTTCAGGCACGCGAGCGCCAGGAGGAGTTGCTACGCGAAGCACGCGAGCGGCGCCTCGCACGTGCGGTATGGTCAGCCAGAGGAGAACGCGGCTTGCCTCCCAAGCTCCGTTCGCGCCGCCTCATTCGTCTTCTGTGGCGCGAGCCAGAATACGAGGCTAGCTTCGCAAGCATTGAGGGGGATAGAGAAGCGACACCATGCTCGGTCGGGTGCAGAGGAACTGCTGGTACCGCATGACTGGAATCTGTTCGGGCTAGCCTGCGCAATGTCCGTTGCAGGGCGCGAAGCGGAGCGCGAGGTCAAGATGAGATTCCGCTGCCCGCACAGTCGTCCCGGATAGAGGTTATCGAGCAGAAGCGCTGGTCGGTGCCGCAATCTTCGACACTGTGGGAGGATCACACCTGAGTCTGGCCCTGGACTGGATTCGGAGACGTACTTCCGACGCGTTGCCTGTCCATCGTCCGTCTTGAGTCGGCGGCCGCGCACTTCGCATCGGCGAACTTCGGAGAAGCCCCTGTCCTCGTTGCTGAGCGGTCAATTTGATCTTCGTCCGTTGCTGCTACCTCCAGACCTTAAGTTCGTTAGCGCCGTAGCTTCCCAAGGGCACCCGGAAGCGCAAGACCGGGTGTAGTGACTCTATTCGCTCGATGGGGATCATGCCGCACGCGAGCGACTTGGTGAAGTTGTACGTGCACCACGATTCACCGTACAAACCTCATCGTAGCTTGGCGGGTCTCCGAGAACGAGTTGAGTAGTGCCGTCAGCGTGGGCAAGGACCTCCAGGCGGAACGACCTGTACGCTGCTCTGAGGCACCGGCGTAGCTTTCGAGCACGGCATCTTTGTGTCGCTCCCGTTGCGCTATCTCCTCCTCGTAGTGGCGCAATCTCTCCAACTCCTCTTGTGCGAGTTCACGTAGCTCTTCCAGCTCTGCGAGGCGGGCCCTGAGGGCGCGTTTGCGTTCGGCCTCGGCCAGTTCCTCCAGCCACACATCCATCTCTCGCCGTAATGAGCCGCCTCTTCATCTCTATCATCCACTCCGGGCCAGCGCGTAGCCGTTCAGGGCTAGAGAGGATAGCACGGCCTCCCACACCTCAGCCTCGATCTCGTCGCCCGGGCACCTGAGGCTACTGAAGAGGATCGGGAACCGCTATTCCACGCTTGGGTAGAGGATGTTCCGGGCTGGTCGCGCACGGCGTAGGGAATCGGGCCGGGGTATCCTTAGACGGAGCCCCGGTCCACTTATATTGTATTGTGAGAATTCTCATGGAATTCAAATCGTACTCACAGGTCAGCTAGCTAAGGTAAGCTCGCGCCGGGCTCCACTGCCTTTCATCCCCTTTCTTCTCAACTTCGGGGTCCGGCCCTTCGCAGCCCTTAACCGAGACTTTACATACTCTTTACCACCAGTGCGTTGCGCAGGGCCTCAGGCGCTGCGACCATAATGTCCCCCGGTGGGACGGACACAACCTTATATGCACGTCTTCTTTGCAATTTCACCCCGTGCCCGGTACACCGGTTCCTCTCCTATGGGTCGGGGCTCTCACGCTACTGGGCTCCGGCCCTTCGCTATGGTGCAGTCTCAAGAGTTTTTGACTAAAGATAGTCCGTTTGAGGGATGCCTCGAGTCTCTCTCGTGCCTCTCGTAGAAGATATGCCATGTGGCAGATGCCCGGCCACGTCTTCCTGGCTACACTCAAGAGGTGCAGGCCTGCGACACCTCCGAAAGGAGTAGCTGTCACGTAAGTTGGCAACTCCTTTCGGAACGCGGTCCCGCCCTCATAGTGAAGCGCCGCGGCGTTAGGAGCGAGCTTTCTTTTCCCGACGGGGCAGGGTCTGCTCGCTCCGCTTCTTACCCTGGGCCCCTACAGCCCGGGCCTCCGCTTTGCCCAGGCCCTAACGCTCCCGGTATCAACCGCGCTAGGCACTGATCAGTCCGCCCATCCCCACCAAAGATAATCCCGAGATGGGACGCGACGAGGAAAGCACCTGACCCAAACAGAGTAAGATGGACGCCGAGCTCAACAGCCTGCGCCACCAGAACCGAGGCTGTGCCGTGTCATCAGTTACAACCGCGAGAATCCCTCCTACATGTTTCGGGATGCAATGCTCAATCGTCTGCTGGCGGATGCCCTTCTGCACCAGCTATGGGGACGCCGGTCTTCCCTAGCGGTTTACGGTCCTCATGCTCGCCTCGTCGTAGCGCTCTCCCGCTGCGGCGCCCGCAGGGGCGACCTCTTCGATGCGGTGGAGATCCTCGTCGGTGAGCTCGACCTCGGCCGCGGCCGCGTTCTCTTCGAGGTACTTGCGGCGCTTGGTGCCTGGGATGGGGACGATGTCGTCGCCCTGGTGCAACAGCCAGGCGAGAGCGAGCTGTCCCGGCGTCACGCCCTTCTCGGAGGCGATCTCGCGCACCCTCTCGACCAGTTCCAGGTTCTTCTCGAAGTTCTCACCCTGGAAACGCGGCGAGTTGCGCCTGAAGTCACCCTCTTCGAAGTTGTCGGGGCTGGTGATCTGACCGGTGAGGAAGCCCCGTCCGAGGGGGCTGTATGCGACGAAGCCGATTCCTAGCTCGCGGACGGTAGGTAGGATCTCATCCTCCACGTCGCGGCTCCACAGCGAGTACTCGGTCTGAAGCGCAGAGACAGGGTGGACGGCGTGCGCCCGCCTGATGGTCTCGGGCGCGGCCTCGGAGATGCCGAGGTAACGGACCTTCCCCGCCTCAACGAGCTCCTTCATCGCACCCCAGGTCTCCTCGACCGGCGTGTCGGGGTCGACCCTGTGCTGGTAGTAGAGGTCGATATGGTCGACCACGAGACGCCCGAGCGAGGCGTCGCAGGCCCGCCTCACGTAATCGGGTGTGCCGTTGACGCCGAGCCTGGTCCCGTCCTCGGCCCGCTCGTTGCCGAACTTGGTCGCGAGGACGACCTGATCCCTCCTGTCCGAGATGGCCTTGCCGACGAGCTTCTCGTTGGTGAAGGGGCCGTACATGTCGGCCGTGTCGATGAAAGTAACGCCAAGCTCTATCGCACGGCGGATGGTGGCTATGGACTCATCCTCGTCGCCCGTCCCGTAGAACTCGCTCATCCCCATGCAGCCGAGTCCGAGCTCGGATACGACGAGCCCTTCGCTTCCCAAACGCCGCTGATCCACGGATATCTCCTTTAGCCTAAAGTTCTCTCAAACACGCCCGAGTTTATTACACGATCCTCTGAGAACACATTACGTACTCTAGCCGAGGTGCTCGCTCGTGAGCTCGACGAGAGCGGGATGGAGCGCCCCGTTGCTCACCACGAGCTCTCCCCTCTCTATCTCGAAAGGGTTGCCCCTGTAGTCGGTGATCATGCCCCCCGCCTCCTGGAGTATGAGGCTCCCCGCCGCGACGTCCCAGGCGTGGATACCGCGCTCGTAGTACGCGTCGAGCCTCCCCGCCGCGACGTAGCAGAGATCGAGGGCGGCGGAGCCCAACCTCCTCATGCCCTGGGCGAGCATGGAGAAGCGCCCGAAGAGGTCCAATGCGGCGGGGACCTCGTCGCGGTCGTAGGGGAACCCCGTGACCACCAGCGCCTTAACCAGCTCGTCCGTCCGTGAGACGCCTATGGGCTCGCCGTTCAAGGCGGTACCATTGCCACGCTCGGCGACGAAGGTCTCCTCTCTCATCGGGTCGTGCACGACGCCGAGCACGACCTCGCCGGCCTTCTCTAACGCTATGGAGACGGCGAAGACGGGCAGCCCGTGGGCGTAGTTGGTGGTGCCGTCGAGGGGGTCGACGATCCAACGCGCGTCCACCTCGCCCCGTAGCGCACCACCCTCCTCGGCGAGCATGCCGTAGGAGGGATAAGCCCCGAGCAGCGTCTCCCTGATGATCTCCTCCGCCCGCTCGTCCATCTCCGTGACCAGGTCGACTTCGCCCTTGTACCTGACCTGACGGCGCAACCCGAAACCGTCGCGCAGCGCCTCGCCCGCAGCATGCGCCGCTCCCAGCGCCGCCTCCAACTCTGTGTTCAAGATCCAGGGCTCCTTCCTTCAGATATCGTCCTCGCGTAGTAGTACCCGCGCTGATGCGTAATTAATTCGTCGGGACTACCGTGGGAACGTCTCGTTAACTATCGTCCCCGCGAGCGTGCAGGCAGCGGGCCGCGTCCTCCGCGATCCTGGTCTCCTCGTCTACGGGGATGACGTAGGCGTGTGCCTTCGAGCCCTGGGCGCTGATCCTGGCCTCAAGTCCCACGGCGCTTTCGTTGCGTTCGGGGTCGAGGACGAGGCCGCACCATTCCATACCGGCGCAGACGCGCTCCCTTATTCGCGGCGCGTTCTCGCCGATGCCGCCGCCGAAGATTATGGCGTCGGCGCCGCCGAGCACGGCGAGGTAGGACCCGACGTGCTTGCGTACCCTGTCGCAGAACATCTCGAGCGCGAGGGCGGCACGTTCGTCACCGCGCTCCTCGGCCTCGAGCAGCTCGCGCACGTCCCTGGAGGTCCCCGAGACGCCGAGGAGACCGCAGCGTCTGTTCAGCCACCCCTCGACCTCCGAGACCTCGACGCCCTCGCGGCGCGCGAGGAACCCGACGAGAGCGGGGTCCACGCTCCCCGACCTCGTCCCCATCATCAGGCCTTCGAGCGGGGTGAACCCCATCGAGGTGTCGACCGAGCGGCCGCCCGAGACGGCCGTAGCCGAGCATCCGTTGCCTAGTTGCAACGTGACCAGGCGGGTATCCTCGACGGGGGTCGCGGTGAGTGCGGCGTAGCGCTCGACCATGCACCTGTGGGCCGTGCCGTGGAACCCGTAGCGCCGGATTCCATGCCTCTCTGCCAGCTCGCGCGGGATCGGATACAGAGAGGCGCGCTCTGGCATCGTGCGGTGGAACGCGGTGTCGAAGACTGCGACCATCGGGACGGAGGGGCCAGCCGCCCTCCGCGAAGCCCGTATCGCAGCCAGCGAAGGCCCGTTGTGCAGCGGCGCAAGCTCGCTCAATTCCTCGATGACGGAGATAACCCTTCTATCGATAATGGCAGGCCCCGCGAAGTACTCGCCGCCGTGGACGACCCTGTGTCCGATGGCCTCGGGCTCCGCGAACCCGGCGGAGGCCAGCCTGTCGAGGACGACCTGGATCGCCGCTTCGTGGTCTGGCGCCGGGGTACACACGGTAGAGACACTGTTCCGCACGCTGAAGGTCAGGGTCGGGCCTTCACTACCTATCCGCTCCACGAGTCCCTCGACCAGCGCGCCTCCACCGTCGCCCACATCGACGAGCTTGAACTTCAGCGTCGAGCTTCCGCAGTTGACGGCGAGGACCCTCAAGGCTGGCTAGGTCGCGACGTAAGCGACTTCGCCGCCGACCACGGTCATGGCGACGGGGATGGCCTGTATCTCCTCCGGCGACACCTCGTAAGGGTCCGCTTCGAGGACGACGACGTCCCCGAGCTTGCCCTCCGCAAGAGTCCCCTTCCGATCCTCCTCGAAAGCCAGGTAGGCAGCATCCACCGTCATCGAGCGCAGGGCCGCCTCTACGGTAATGGCCTGAGCGGCCCCGAGAGTGTGACCTCCGCTCGTACGCCGGCCCACCGCGGTGCCGACCGAGAGCAGAGGGCTTATCGGGGTAACGGGGCTGTCGTTGTGAAGGCCGAACCTCATCCCCCTGCGGGCGGCGGAGGCGAGGGGGTCTATGCGCGAGGCCCTCTCGGGTCCGAGGAAGATCTCCCTGTGCCTGTCCCCCCAGTACCAGACGTGCGGTGCGAAGAAGGATGC
The DNA here is from genome assembly GCA_902812425.1 of Actinomycetota bacterium. Taxonomy (GTDB): domain Bacteria; phylum Actinomycetota; class Rubrobacteria; order Rubrobacterales; family Rubrobacteraceae; genus Rubrobacter_D. The sequence goes on along the minus strand of CADDZK010000211.1, from coordinate 39 downwards.
TGTGATTCCAAGCTCGCCCATACGGTCGAGCTTGGAATC
>CADDZK010000210.1 GCA_902812425.1 Actinomycetota bacterium | reverse complement strand
ATCTTGGGCCGCTGGTGGGCCTGAATCGCATCCTCGACCGCCAGCTCGTGCAGCCCGAACTCCTCGGCGACGGAGGTGAACTCCTCCTCGGTCGGCTTGTAGAGGCCGATCCAGGCCAGACCGTCTTGGCTGCGGATCTGCTCGTAAGTCTCCCTCAGCGACTCGGGCTCCGCGCTCTTGTGCCCGTCGATGTATACCGCGTTGCTTACTATCATCATCCCTTCACCTCACTTCGCTCTCTTAAAAATGCCTAACCAGCGGGTGGCCACCCGCTGACGAGTTCGGCAAGGAGAGGGATCGTAGAGTCTAGATTATCGTCGGTCCCGGTTACCGGACGCTTGCGGCGAGCGGCCTGCTACTACTGTGATATAAGTCTTCGTTCGTCACGTGCCACTCACCTCCTCGTGTCCGGGGGAATCCAACCAGAGAAGTGTAGCTCTCATCACCACCGATGGCAACCCGCACCGAAGCGCCCACGACCGGCTACCGGCGCGACGAGCCTTATAATGACCACGATCGCTTCCGATTGGCGGGTGAGAGATGCGCGAGATCCTCATGTTGGACCGAACGTTCCGGCTCTCGGGCCAGGAGATGGAGGCCCCTTCGTAGTCCGGCGAGGTCCTCATAGGAGCGGCATACTGAGGGGTCACGCCCTGCGAGAGGCGTCTCTTTTCTGGGTACCACTCACCCTGCTCGGAGCCGCCATGTGCCTGGGGCTGTTCGTCTTCTCCGCCTGGCTGCCGCCTGACTTGAGAGAGAACTCCAACGACCTCTCTATCTACCGCCACGCCGGAGAGTCCATCGTGCGCGGCGAGGTGCCGTACAGGGACTTCTTTATCGAGTACCCGCCCGGTAGCCTCCCCTCCTTCGTCCTGCCAGCTCTCTTCAGCGCGGATAGGGATGGCTACGCGAACATCTTCACCTCGGAGATGGCCGTCGTGCTCGCGGTGACGCTCATGCTTGCTGCGCTCGCCGCCCGCAGGCTGCGCGGGCCTCAAGCCTGGATCTTGCCTGGCGCGGTTTTCGTGGCGGCAGCACTACTGCTCTACCCCGTAGCCGTCACCCGTTACGACGCCGTCGTAGCGCTCACGCTCGCGCTCGCCGCCCTCTGCGCCACGCTCGGCGGACGCTTCGTCGACCTCGCCTGGGCCTCGCTGGCTTTCGGCGCAGCGGCCAAGATCGTACCCGCGCTAGCGACGGTACCGCTCGTCCGTCGCGGAGCCGTGCGCGGCGCCGCGATCTTTCTCGCTGTGATACTGCTCCCCTTCGCGCCATTCGTCCTGCTCGGGGGCAAAGGACTTCTGGCAAGCTTTGCCTACCAGGCTCAGAGGGGACTGCAGGTCGAGAGCCTCGCGGCCTCTGTACTGATGGCGCTCGATCGGATAAACGGCGTCGTCTTCGAGTCCGGAGCCTTCGAGGTGCGGGGGCAGGGCGCCGGGCTCGTCGCCTCTCTCAGCCCGCTCTTCACGCTCGTCCTGCTCGCCGTTACCGGGCTGGTGATGTACCGGGAGTACCGTCGCGCCGGGCGGATCGGGGGGGAGGCATTTCCACGGTATGCTGCGGCGCTTATACTTGCGTTCATGCTCGGCTCCAAGGTCCTCTCTCCGCAGTACCTGCTCTGGCTTCTACCTCTCGTCCCTCTCGGGGCAGGAGGCGCGGCGGGGGTCGGCCTCTGCGCCGTCTTCCTCGCCGCCTGCTTCACGACGACGCAGGTCTATCCCACCCACTACGGCGACCTGCTCGACCTCAGCTACCCCGGCCCCGAACTCCTCCTCGCCCGCAACCTGCTCCTCGCCTCGCTCTGGGTCCTGATGCTCGTCCTGCCAGAGACGCAACGGGAGAAGAGGGCGCCGTGAAGCGTACGGCCCTGATTCTGGCGCTCCTGTTGCCGCTGCTTCTGTGCACGCTGGGCTTCACGCGTGGCTCCCAGGCGGACAAAGGAGAGGTCCTGCAGAAAGCCAGCTTCATCCCAAAGCTGGCGAAGTATTACTCCAAGCCGACGGTCGAGACCACAGCGAGCTACGACGGCGAGAGAGACGTCTGGCGGGTCGTCCTCACGGAGGAGACCTCGGGGAAAGAGGTAGCCCATTTCAAGGTCGCCGACGACAGCGGGAAGGTCAGCGGGGTCAAGGTCTCGCCGAAGGCGGATAAGATCGACTACCCGGAGCTCTCAGAAGATCAGGCGATCAAGCTCGCAGCCGCGAGCCCCGAGGTGAGAGACGAGCTCTCCAGGCACGGACCTTACAGCACGCAAGCGAAGTACGACTCGGGCGAGTGGACGGTCCGTTTCTACGTCGACGAGAGAGGGGCTGTCGGCGGTCGTCCGACGGACGAGGGCAAGGAGGTCGCGACCGTCGGGGTCAACGACTCCACCTGGGCCCTCAACTACGTGTACACGGGGGATCAAGTCGGGTGGAACATGGCCCGCGGTATACCTGGTGCCTACGGCAAGCAGGCGAACTACTGGTGGGTGTGGTTGCCGCTCGCGCTCGCCTTCGCCGCGGCCTTTTGGCGCACGGACAGGCTGCTCTCGTGGCGCAACATGGACATCGTGGCCCTGCTCGGGTTCCTCATCTCGCACGGCTTCTTTAGGCAGGGAGTAGTCTACGAGGCGGTCATCCTGTGGTACCCGCCGCTCGTCTACCTTCTAATTCGCACCTTCCTCATGGGCTTGGGTATTGGCGAGAGGGTCGAGAGGACGAGCAATTTTCCCTTCTGGGTCTTGATGGTGCTCGCAGGCCTCGTCGGCGGCCTCCTCCTCGGCCTCAACGTCGACTCGCGCGTCATAGACGTAGGCTACGCAGGTGTAGTCGGCGCCGACCGCATCATCGACGGGGTCATACCCTACGGCAACATGCCCCCAGACGTCGGGACCGGCGACACCTACGGCCCGCTCAACTACCTCCTCTACGTGCCCTTCGTCCTCATGTTCGGCTTCTCGGGGGAGTGGGACTTCCTCCCTGCCGCCCACGCCCTCACGCTCTTCTCCTTCGTCGCCGGGGCCATGGCGCTCTTCATCACCGGCTACAGGCTCTCGGGGAAGCAGGGGGCTGCTGCTCTTATCTTCGCCTGGGCCGCCTTTCCCTACACGCTGTACGCGACCAACAACAACACCAACGACATCATCGTCGCCGCCGTCTCTGCCATAGGGCTCGCCGCGGCGGCCTCTCCCATCGCGCGGGGGGCGAGCATCGCCGCAGGTTTCGCCGCCAAGCTCTATCCTCTGATCCTCGGACCGCTCTGGATCATGTACGAGGGACGCAGGCGGAGGCCCATAGTAGATTTCATACTCGGAGGAGTGGGCGTCTTCCTGCTCACGTTCTGGGTCCTCTTCCTCGACGGGCATCCGCTTGAGGCGGTCGAGCTCTTCTACAGGAAGACCCTCGCCTTCCAGGGCGACAGGGTCAGCCCGTGGACCATCTTCAGCCAGGTCCCTTCCCTCGCCTTCCTGCAACGGCCGCTGATGGCGTTCGCGATCTTCCTCGCCGTGCTCGTCGCCTTCGTGCCGCGCAAGAAGACGCTGCGCCGGCTCGCCGCCCTCTCGGCGGCGGTCGTTATCGCCTTCCAGCTCACCGTCAACTACTGGTTCTACGCGTACATCACCTGGTTCGAGCCGTTCGTGTTCGTAAGCCTCCTGCTTGCGACCAACCCGAAGAGTGCGCTGGACGGAGAACACCAGACCTCAGGCATCAGCGACCAGCACGAGGAGGAGGGCGAAATCCGTGTCGGAAACAAGCCCGAGTAAAGAAGGTCCGATCCTGACCATCGTGGGAGACCTCGTGGCGCTCGGTCCGTTGAGGCGGGACCTCCTGCCACTCTACCAGCGCTGGGTAAACGACCTCGGCACGATGCGCACGCTGGGGCTGCCGCCCAGCCCCATGACGAGCGAGAAGGAAGAGGAATGGTACGAGCGGCAGTCGAAGACCGAAGACGACACACCTTTCACCATCTACGAACGCGAGACCCTGCGCCCCATCGGCAACACCGGGCTGCACGGTATAGATCACCGCAACCGCACCGCCACCTTCGGCATCCTCATCGGCGAGCCCGAGTGCCGCGGCAAGGGCTACGGCACCGAGACGACACGCCTGATGCTCGACTACGCCTTTACCGCCCTCAGCCTCCACAACGTCATGCTGCAGGTCTTCGAGTTCAACGCGGCCGGCATAAGAGCCTACCAGAAGGCCGGCTTTAATGAGTTCGGCCGACGCCGAAAGTCCCGCATGATGGGCGGCAGGCTGTGGGATGAGATCTACATGGACTGCCTGAGCAGCGAGTTCGAGAGGCCCGTGACGACTGGCAAAGAGTGGGGTATCTCCGCGTGGTTGTCGCCGGAGGGCACAGCGCGGATCGAGGTCGGGAGCGACTACGGCGAGACGGCTCGCTAGACTTCGAGCTAGCGAAGCTGGCCAAGAGGATACGGCGACGGTCTAGACTCCCTGCGAGGAAGTGAAGGACGAGTAGCGACCCCAGACGTATAGTATTCAGCACGGCGGATCTTTATGCACGCCAGCCCTATGTTGTGATGTCGCTTCGGTCCTCAAGGTATCTTGAAGGTACGTTTCTGCCCGATGAGTACAGGCTTATACAGGGTGCTGGATGCGAACCTCTGGGAATCACTCTTCTACGACGTTGGTTGCATAACACGTCGTAGAGCCCACCAGCCGAGCGCCAACGTTGATGTGGCGGCGGCGGCCTTGCCCAGCCTGAGGGCAAGCTCGGAGAGCATCACCCGGCGCATCAGCTTGGGGACCTGCTCGCCCTCGTTGAGGTGCGGGAACGGCTCATCTGGCAGCGCTTCGACCCCAAGGAACTCGCACAACGGGCCCCAACCTTGCTCCACCTTATAGACCAGCAGCCGCTCTGCCGGTATGCGTTCTTGGACCTCCCGCACGTGCCTCTCGAAGTCTTCGGTGGCGCGCTCCCTGTCCTGTGGACTGCCATCCAAGGAGATGCCCCACTCCTCTAGCGACTCCTGCATCGCGCTCATCGCTCCCCACAGCTTCGGGAACAGCAGGCCCATCGCCTTCGAGATCAGGTACCCCCTGGCAGAAGAAGGGTCGATGGTCGGGCCGCCGCCGAAGGACCTGGAGGCGCTGTCATACCACCTCTGCGGGTCCCGGACGGTCAGTATGACCTTCGCTTCTGGGTACGTTCGCGCGAGCTCTTCGTAGAAACCGGCGGCAGGGAAGTCCACGGTCGCCCGGTAGCCGGCGAACACCGCCTCCCAATCTATGTGCTCCCCGCGGGCTCGCTTGTGCGCCGCCTCCCTCCAGAAGACCCCGTGCCCGTGCTTGATCACCTCAACCATGTGGTAGCAAGGGCCGTATCCGAGCCTCTCTAGGGCCACCTTCAACGACAGCGTGCCCGTTCTGCCGAAGCCTGCTCCTATGACGTCCATCGTTATGGTTGCCCCCTTGTGATCAAGAGCCGAGGACGCCAGTCTACCCCGACCGTCGGAGGCGTAGGATCGGCGCTACGCGAACTTCTAAGAAAGCCGTTATGGCGAACTTCGTAGAAGACCCCTTCCGAAACTGTTTGGAAAATAGCTGAAAGCTTCTCGGCCGTGCGTTTTTGGCGCCAAGAGGGCGCCGATCGAGGCTCTTTAGACCCTTCTTGACGCTCTAGAATGCCCATGTCGGGACCCATCCCGAATTTCCAAACCGTTTCTCCACGCACAAACCTAGCCCTGTCCTAGGCTGGACGCGCTCGAGGGACCCTGCAACACTGACGGGACGAGTCGGCTTCTCTCGCTGGAGGTGCCTATGGCCAAGTCCATCTACAAAACGCCCGAGGGCGAGGCCAAGATCCGGGTGCTCTACGACGAGGCGCTTGCCGGGCTGGCTCTCGGCCACGACAGCCTGACCGTCGGCACACGCCTCGGGAACACGCACGTCATCGCTCTCGGTCCAGAGGACGCCCTGCCCGTCGTCTTCTTGCCGGGCGCCAACGCCCTGAACCCCACCTGCCTTAAGTGGTTTTTGCCGCTGGCCGGGCGCCACCGCCTCTACGCGCCAGACATCGTGGGCCAACCTGGCCTTAGCGCGCAGACGCGCCCCTCGCCCAAGGGGGACGGGCACGCTTTCTGGGCGGAGGACGTCCTCGACGGCCTGGGCCTGGAGCGCGCGTCGCTCGTGGGCCTCTCCTACGGGGCGGCCATAGCGATCAGGACCATGGGAGTAGCCCCCGAGCGCGTCTCCGGGGCGGCGCTCATCTGCCCCGCTGGCATAGCCCAGGGCCCCTTTCTGCGTATGCTTCTTGAGATCGGCCCCTCGACGCTACTCTACCGCCTCCGTCCCACCGAGGAGCGTCTCAGGCGCGCGGCTATGGTTCTGTTCACGGAGCCCGAGGATCCCACCTTCGACCCCGCAGTCAGGCAACTCGGGGCAGCCCTGAGGCACCTCAGGCTAGACACCGACCTCCCCCGGTCGGCGACCGAGGAGGAACTCGCGGGCTTCGGGGGGCCGGTGGCGGTGTTCGCCTCCGAACATGACGCGCTCTTCCCCGCCCAGGTGGTCTTGCCGAGGGCGAGGGAGATCTTCCCCAACCTCGCCCTGGCCGAGGTTCTCGAAGGTTGCCGCCACGTCCCCTCGATGGCGGCGCTCAGGCGCGTGAACGAGCGCATCCTCGCCTTCCTGGCGGGTCCCAGCCAGACCTAGAGCGCGGTCGCCGGCTGCGCTTCGGAATGCCCCTGACAGGGAGCACGGCCGGTCCGTGCGCCAGGGGGCCATGTCCTTGCTGCTACCTAGGCGTAGCTTGTGGGTAGCGAACTTCGGAAAAAAGCACCTTCCACGCACTAGGGTGCATAGAAGCCCACGAAAGAGCCTTATTACATGGGCTCCATCCCTGGCTCTACCCCGCTCAACACGGACACCGCCAACAATACGACGCCGCCCGCTATCATAAATACGCCCAGTGGCCATGCGACGCGGTGACTACCTGGGATCGTCTTCTCTGCGAAGATGATGACTGCGGCGGTGAGCATCCAAGTCAAGTTCATCATTCCCAGAGCTACCAAGCCCAACATCAGCCCTGCGCAGCAGCCCAAGCAGTCGACGCCGTGGATCACTCCCAGCCTCAGAGCACCGGGGGCGCCTGGGCGCCAGTTCTGGATTAGGAAGAACAGCGGGCTGCTGCAGCGGGCGTGGCAGATGCGTTTTAGGGGTGTGAACTGGTAGACCCCGCCGACGATAAGCAGCAAGGCAGGCAATACTGTCGCCAAGGACCCTGCTGCGCCGGACAACGCGTTGTAG
>CADDZK010000209.1 GCA_902812425.1 Actinomycetota bacterium | reverse complement strand
GCCTGACCTCATCCTCCTCGACCTCAACCTGCCGCGTAAGGACGGTCGCGAGGTGCTCGCCGAGGTGAAGGATGACCCCGAGCTCAAGCTGATCCCTGTGGTCGTCCTGACGACCTCGGCGGCCGAGCGGGACCTGCTCAGGAGCTACGACCTGCACGCCAACGCCTACGTCGTCAAACCGATAGACCTGAACCAGTTCATCGAGGTCGTGCAGTCCATCGAGATCTTCTGGTTCTCTATCGTCAAGCTGCCACCCACGCGCGATGACTGAGACGGTTGGCGTGGCGCAGCAAGCGCCGGTCAGGGTATTGCTTGTCGAGGACAACCCCGGCGACGCGAGGCTGGTCGAGATACTGCTCTCCGAGACGGGCCAGGAGTTCGACGTAAAGCACGTCGGCACTCTGGGCGAGGCGCTCGACGAGCTGGACCAGCCGTTCGGGGTGGTGCTCCTCGACCTTTCGCTCCCGGATTCGGCAGGGCTTCAGACCGTCGAGCGGATGCGGAGGGCGGCGCCGCAGCTCCCGCTCGTGGTCCTGAGCGGGCGCGACGACGAGGAGGTCGCCCTGAAGGCGTTGCAGGGAGGCGCCGAGGATTATCTAGTCAAAGGACAGGGGGATGGGGATCTCATCTCCCGCTCCATACGTTACTCGATGCAGCGCAAGAGCGCGGAAGACAGGCTCGCCCATCTGGCGCAGTACGATCCCCTGACTAACCTCGCCAACCGTGCCCTCTTTCATGACCGCCTGGAGCACGCGCTCGCCCGGGCCGAGCGCCACGAAGGGATGATCGCGCTCCTCTTCCTCGACCTCGACCGGTTCAAGGCGGTCAACGACACCCTGGGGCACGTAGGCGGGGACGCATTGCTCCAGCAGGTGGCGGATCGTATCAGGGCGCGGATGCGGGAGAGCGACACCGTCGCGCGGCTCGGGGGGGACGAGTTCGCGATCATCATCGAGGACGTCACCGAGGCGCGCGACGCCGCGCGGGTCGCCGACGACCTCGTAAAGATCCTCTCCGAGTCTTTCTTCGTGAACGAGTACGAGATACCGGTGCGCGTAAGCATCGGGATAGCCGTGAGCCCCCCCTCCAAAGGTGAGAGGCTCCTCAAGGACGCCGACGCCGCGATGTACCGCGCCAAGAGAGAGGGCGGGAACAACCACCAGTTCTATACGGAGGAGATGAACGTCCAGGCGTCGGAGCGTCTCATGCTGGAGCGCGACCTCAGGTACGCGCTGGATAGGGGCGAGTTCCTGCTCCACTACCAGCCGCAGGTTGACATGGCTACAGGCAACGTGGTCGGCGCGGAGGCGCTCTTGCGCTGGCACCACCATGAGCGCGGGCCGGTGTCGCCGGCAGATTTTATCCCCGTTCTCGAAGAGACGGGTTTGATAGTAGATATCGGTGAGTGGGTGCTCAAAGAGGCCTGTCGCCAGGCCAGCGAGTGGCACGACTCCGGCTTCGCGCCGGTCAGGGTCGCGGTCAACCTCTCAGCCCGCCAGCTGGGCCGCGGGAGCCTCGTGTACGCCGTCGGGCGTGCACTCGAAGAGAGTAGCCTGGACCCAGGGCACCTCGAGCTGGAGATAACCGAGAGCCTGCTGGTCGAGAACTCCGAGGCGGGCATCAGGTCAGTAGAGCTACTCAAGAGATCCGTGGACGGACTCAGTATCTCGATAGATGATTTCGGCACCGGCTACTCCTCGCTCTACCGCCTCAAGACCCTCCCGATAGAGAGGTTGAAGATAGACCGCTCGTTCATAGGTGGCGTCACGACGGACCCCGAGGACTCGGCGATCACCGCCGCGATCGTCTCTCTCGCCCATGAGCTGCACCTCCAGGTGACGGCCGAGGGCGTCGAGACCGCCGAACAACTCGCCTTCCTGCGCGAACGGAACTGCGACGAGGCCCAGGGCTTCTACCTCAGCAGGCCGCTGCCGGCTGACGAGTTCACTGGCCTGCTCGACGGCACGCACCATCTACTAGGCGCATCCGGCGACGCCAGCGGTTTGGGGAGGTGAGCGGCTCGCAGACGCGCGGTACGACCAATGAGGCTTTACGGTTTCTGTCGAGGGCGAGCACGATCCTCTCGTCCTCCCTCGACTACAGGGAGACCCTCGCGAGCGTGGCCCGCCTGGCTGTGCCGCGTCTCGCCGACTGGTGCGTAGTGGACGTAGTCGAGGAGGACGGCTCACTCCAGCGGCTGGCCGCCGAGCACGAGGACCCGGAGAAGATCGCCCTGGCCCGCCGCCTGCAAGAACGCTATCCGCCTGATCCCGAAGCGCCCTACGGCGCGGAGCATGTGGTCCGCACCGGCGAGCCCGAGCTCGTACCCGAGATCCCCGAGTCCAGCCTCGACGACCTGGCCCAGGACGAAGAGCATCGTTCGATGCTGCGGACGCTCGGCCTCAAGTCCTTCATGATAGTGCCGCTCACGGCGCGGGGGAGGATGCTCGGCGCGATCTCCTTCGTCGCCGCCGAGTCGGGGAGGCGCTACGGGGAAGAGGATCTGGAGCTCGTCGAGGATCTCGCCCGAAGGGCCGCGCTCGCCGTGGACAACGCCCGCCTCTACGAGGAGGCCCAGAACGAGCTCGCCGAACGCCAGCGTACCGAGGAGGCTCTCCGGGGGGCCGAGGCACGCTACAGGGCGCTGGTCGAGCAGATGCCCGCTATCACCTACATCGAGGCGCTTGACGCGGGCGAGCGGGATACGAACCTCACCTACGTGAGCCCCCAGATCGAAGACCTCTTCGGTTTTTCGGCCGAGGAGTGGATGGCAGACCCTGACATCTTCGTCAGGCTGCTGCACCCGGAAGACCGCGAGCGGGTGCTCGCTGCCGACGAGCTCACCGAGCGCACGGGCGAGCCTTTCAGGGAGGAGTACCGCCAGTTCGCCAAAGACGGCTCTGTCGTGTGGGTCCGCGATGAGGCCGTCCTCGTGCGCGACGAAGAAGGGCGCCCACTTTACTGGCAGGGCATAATCTTCGACATCACCGAACAGAAGCGGGTGGAGGATGCGCTCCGCAAGCAGAACGAGTACCTCGCGAGCCTGCACGAGACGACGTTGGGTCTGATCGAACGTCTCGACCCGACGAGCCTCCTGCGCTCCATTCTGGAGCGGGCGGCGGCCCTCGTGGGTACGCCTCACGGCTTCATCTACCTGCTCGACCCCGATGCTGGAGAGCTTGAGATGAGCGCGGGCGCCGGGCTATTCAGGAGGCACAAGGGGCATCGGATTTCACCGCATGAGGGGCTCTCCGGCAAGGTCTTCGAGGGTAAAGAGCCCGTCGTGGTGGAGGACTACTTCGCCTGGGAAGGGAGGCTGGGCCTCTACTCCGACGCCGTGAGAACGGCGGCCGGGGTACCGCTCAAGTCTGGCGGCAGGGTGACCGGCGCGCTGGGGGTCGCCTATACCGAACCGGAGAGGGCCTTCGGCGAGCAGGAGATAGATCTGCTGACCCGCTTCGCCGACCTGGCCTCGGTGGCCCTCGACAACGCCAGGCTCCACGATTCGGCCAGGCGGGAGCTCGGCGCGCGCAAGCGGACCGAGAGGGCGCTGGCGGAGCTCGTGGAGGACCTGCGGCGGTCCAACGCCGAGCTCGAGCAGTTCGCCTACGTCGCCTCCCACGACCTGCAGGAGCCGCTGAGGATGGTATCGAGCTATACCCAGCTCCTCGCCCGGCGCTACCAGGGTCGTCTCGACGAGGACGCCGACGAGTTCATCGGTTACGCCGTGGACGGCGCGAACAGGATGCAACGCCTGATCAACGACCTCCTGCAATACTCGCGGGTGGGTACGCGTGGCAAGGAGCTCGTACCTACAGACACAGGGAAGGTCTTCGAGGCCGCGCTCGCGAACCTCGGCGTGGTCCTCGAGGAGAGCGCAGCGAAGGTAACCGCAGACGAGTTGCCAGTCGTGATGGGCGACAACGTCCAGCTAGTTCAGCTCTTCCAGAACCTCATAGGCAACGCCGTCAAGTTCCGCAGAGAGGAGGAGCCGCCCCGGATCCACGTCGGGGCCGAGCGGCGCGACGGGGAGTGGCTCTTCTCCGTGGCCGACAACGGTATCGGTATTGAGCCCGAGTATATAGAGAGGATCTTCGTGATCTTCCAGCGCTTGCACGCGAGGACGGAATACTCGGGGACGGGCATAGGGCTTGCGGTCTGCAAGAAGATCGTCGAGCGCCACGGGGGGAGGATCTGGGTCGAATCGACGCCGGGCGAGGGCAGTACTTTCTACTTTACATTCCGGGCAGGTGAGTAGGGTGCGAAGGGCGGCGCATCAAGCGAGCCCCGCGCAGAGAGATATCCTACGCGCGGGTGACGCCGAGGCCGAGGGACTGGACCATCAGCTTGAAGTCCTGCGGGCGGCTGGAGGCCGTGAGCGCCTCCTCGTATTCGACCCTGTCCTCCTCGACCAGCTTCAGCAGCGCCTGGTCGAAGGTCTGCATACCGTAGTACTCACCCTCGGAGATCGCCTGCTGGATCTGGCCCGTCTGGGTAGGGTCCATGATGAAGTCCTGGATGCGTCCCGTCGTCACCATGACCTCGCAGGCCGCGGCACGCCCGCCGTCCTTGGTACGGATCAGACGTTGCCCGATGATGCCTTTGAGGGTGCCCGCGAGCATGGTCCTGACCTGGCCACGCTCGTGCGGCGGGAAGAGGTCTATAACCCGGTTGATGGTCTCGGTCGCGTCGACCGTATGCAGCGTGGAGAGGACGAGGTGCCCCGTCTCCGCGGCAGAGAGTGCTATCTGGGCGCTCTCGGAATCCCTTATCTCGCCGATGAGGATTATGTCGGGGTCCTGCCTGAGGACGCGCCTCAGGGCCCGCGCGAAGGAGGCCGTGTCGGTACCGACCTCGCGCTGGTTGATGAGGCTCTTGGCGTCGGCGTGGAGGAACTCTATGGGGTCCTCGATGGTGACGATGTGCTTGCTCATCGAGCGGTTCACGAGGTCTATCATCGAGGCGAGCGTCGTGGACTTCCCGCTCCCCGTAGTACCCGTTACCAGGATGATCCCGCGCTCCTCGACGGCGAGGCGCCGTATGACCTCGGGCAGATTCAGGTCCTCGAACCTCGGCACCCCGAACGGGATGTAGCGCATGACGATGGAGACGGAGCCCCTTTGCCTGAAGGCGTTGACCCTGAAGCGGCCCACCCCGGAGACGGCGTGGGAGAAGTCGGCCTCCCCTTCTTCCTCGAACTCGCCGACCAGGTTCTCGGGGATCATATGCCCGAGGAGGTCCCGCGTGTCTTCGGGACGCAGAACGTCGTGGCTCTCCAGCGGCGTGAGAAGGCCTCGCACCCTGATCGCAGGGTGGGCACCCACCTTCAGATGCAGATCGCTGCCACCCAGCTCGGCCAGCCGGCCGACGAGGTCGTCCAGACGGTTGCTAGATATCATGCTCACCATTCCTCTTCGCGGGTCCGCCCGTCAGTATGCCAGCGACAGGAGTTCGATGCATGGTCCGGGCGACTCCGGAAGGTCGAAAATGGCGCTTCTATCGTACACAGCCCACCGTCTGGCTCTCTACCGTACTGTAGACCGCGTAGCACAAGCATTGTCGCGGAAGGGCACCCAAGCCCCTCCGGATCGCATTATGACAGGGAGAGGTAGTGTTCCGAAGAACCAGTGAGAACAGCCTCCATGAGGCAAGGAGCAGGCAACCCGAGACGAGCGGGGACAGGATCGGGGACATCCTCATCTCCGAGGGTAGGATCACCCGCGAGCAGCTCGAGCTGGCGCTTACCATGCAGCGCAACGATCCCCGCAAGCTGGGGGAGATACTCCTCTCGCTCGGTTACGTTACCGCAGAGGATCTCGCGCGGGCGCTCGCCAGGCACATGAAGCTCGAATACGTGGTCATCCCAGACGAAGAGATCGACGACGAGGCGCTCGAATTGCTCGACGAACAGACGCTGCGCAAGTACATGGCGCTGCCGCTCCGGTTCGAGGAGAGGCGGCTGGTCGTCGCCGTCTCCGACCCGACCAACCTCTTCGCCATCGAGGACCTGAGGATGATGACCAACCATCCCATCAGGGCCGTGGTCGTGACGGAGGAGGATCTGAACGAGGCTTTCGCCCGCCTCCTCGGCGCCCCCGAAGCCTCGGAAGAGAGCGTCGAGACGGGCATCGGGCCATCCGAAGGCCCTGACGGCGCGTCTTCGGGGGAAGAGGCGGCGGGCGACGAAGAGAACGGCACCCACACCGGCGTTCCTACGGAGGCATCACGGCGGAGTAGGGCTGGTGCGATGGGCGGCAGGATCGGGGACATCCTCGTCTCGGAGGGCAGGATCACCCCCGAACAGCTCGAAGAGGCGCTCGCGTTGCAGCGCGAAGACAGGAGGGAGATAGGGAAGATCCTGCTCTCCCTCGGGTACGTGAGGGAGGTGGACCTGGCGAAGGCCCTCGCCAGGCGGCTTCGACTCGACTACGTCGAGCTCACGGAGAAGGACGTGGACAAGGCCGCGGCCATCCTCGTCGACCAGAAGGTGCTGCGCAGGCACGGAGCTATGCCCCTCAGGGTAGAGAACGGGCGTCTCGTCGTCGCGATGAGCGACCCGAACAACTTCTACGCGCTCGAGGACCTGAGGATGCTCTCGGGCTACCCCATAACTCCCGTCGTCGCCCTCGAGAGCGAGATAAGGCAGGTCCAGAACAAGGTCTTCGCGATCAGCCAGGAGGTGACCGATCTTCTGGAGGAGGCCGCGGAGACGGACGTGATCGAGGACGTCGGGGAGGTCGAGCTCGGCGACGGGAGCGCCGACAACGCGCCCATCGTGCGCCTCGTCAGCTCCATCCTGCAGCGGGCCGTCGGTGAGGGCGCATCGGATATCCACGTGGAGCCTCGCTCGCGCGAGCTGACTATACGCATAAGGGTAGACGGGGTGCTGAGAGAAATCATGAGCGTGCCCCCAACACTGCAGAACGGGGTCATAGCGCGCCTGAAGATCCTGGCCAACCTCAATATCGCGGAGCGAAGGGTGCCCCAGGACGGACGCTTCTCTGTGAGGCTCGGGGATCAGAAGGTGGATATGAGGGTGGCCACCCTGCCGACGGTCTTCGGCGAGAAGGTCGTGCTCAGGCTGCTCAACACCGCGAACGTCGATGTTAACCTCGCCGGGCTCGGTTTCGCCCCCGAGGTCCTTATAACCTACGAGGAGATCTTCAGGCGACCCTACGGGACGGTGCTCGTTACAGGGCCGACTGGTAGCGGCAAGTCCACAACCCTCTACGCAACCCTGGAGGAGCTTAATACCCCCGAGAAGAACATCATCACCGT
>CADDZK010000208.1 GCA_902812425.1 Actinomycetota bacterium | reverse complement strand
CCGGTGTAGTCTGCCACCACTGAGCGCGCACGTGACGGGGTCAGGTAGTTCAGCTCTTCAGAACGAGCCCACGATCCTCTTGAGGTAGTCGCTTCCCTTCAAGAACCAGGCTATGCTAAATGCCCACATGGCCACTGTCTCCAGCACGAGCACCGAATATTTTTGCCCCATAAAGGAGCCATCGGGAAGGCTCCAGACGAAGCCTATCAGAGCAATGCTCAGGAAGATCAGGCAGCCGCATGTCACGTAGACGACATTACACCGTCGCCTGCTCGTTTCATCGGTATCAGCGATGCGCCGCTCCACTTCAGCGTCTTGGCCTATCCTTTGGCTGCTCTGCGTGGTCGGTAAAACGCCAGATCGAGATGTAGGCCAGCAAGACAAAGAACGAGCCGGCGAATAGGACGTGGGCGCCTGCGTATGATTTGGTGCCGGCTAATCGAGCGAGGGTGGCAGAGGTGGGCTGAGTCGGAAAGAGCGCGACGCCGACCGCGCAGATACCTGCCAGGCAGCTTGCAAGGAAGTCCGTGGACGGTCCAACAGTCGTCGTAGCCGTGGTCCTTCAGGAGCGTCATAGCCTCTATACGAAAAGAGGAAGACTCCGATGGCCCAGAGGCTGCCGACCAGAACATCGCGCATGCCGGTGTAGTAGTAGCTGCTGATAGAGCCCTGTATCCCAGGGTCGTGGAAATAATACATCTTGCCTTCTATGAGCGCGATCGGCAGAAGTAATCCGATGATTCCTATGGCTTTGCGTATCGCGCGGTACGAAATTACGCGTGAATCATTCGTGGCGTCCATCATAGGATCTCCTCCGGTTATGGGTAGCTGCGGAACCTGAGCGGTGATCTCGTCCGGTCCAGCCTCTTCGTCGTAGTTCCGTTCTGCCGGCCCGCACCTGCTCGCGGGAGATCGCGGGTAATGCGAGCTGGCATGTGCTCGCTTCCTTTCAGCGTTCCTCCGCACAGGAGTACAACACGGGGCGATGAATCGACGATGAATCCGCCATGAGCGACTTCTTGCTTCTCGGAAGTTGCTTTGGACCTCGCTTCATGCAATCGGCCAGAGGGCGCTGGCTTTCCTCTCCGTCAGAGCAGGGAGCGTCCTACGTCGCCTCGCTTCTGGCTCTCTGGCCTGGTATCACGTGGCTGTAGACGTCGGGCGTGATGGAGGATGCCCGAATGCCCAGGCAACGCGCAAGTGGTGAAAGTACAGCCCTCGCCGTCCTACCCCAGGGCTAGCGAGGGCTGCTCTCGTTCTCCTGAGTGGTCAGCCGACTCTCTCTGGTTCGTCGGGTTTCTCTTCAAGAGAGACGTCTTCGGTCGCTACGTGTGCGTCTCGGGCGTCGCGGCTCGCGAACCATTCGTCGCCTCCTTTCGAGAACTTCGGGGTCGCGCGCTCCATCCACTTGGGGAACCACCACGCAGGATGTCCCAGGAGAGACATAATCGCCGGTACCAGCAGACACCGCCGACGCCGCATAGGCGGTCAGGGATACGTGGGTGCCTCTGTTCCTGGTCAGGACCTTCTCCTTATGCGGGCGAGGACCAGCGCTGCGCCTCGTCAATGCAACAGGCGCAGGGTAGCGCCCTCGTAAGTGAGGGCGCATCCCCCAAAGTGATGACTTTTCGCAACTTTTTGGGTGCGAAGCTCCGGGAACTGCGCTTTCGAGGTTGTCCGAGGATCACGCCCAGGGGGGTCTCATCGTGGCGACGGTCTACGCGAGCGGATGAAGCTCCCTGCCTGAGGTGAGAAGCAAAGGCCTGCAGCTTTACGAGACGGCCTCGAACTGGGGCAGGTATGCAGCCTGTGCGTCGAACAGCGCTTCGTGCAGGACGAGAGTGCCCCCGCGCAACTCCTCGTTCAGAGCGACGTCGAGGATGATCTTGGATTCGCCATGCCCTTCCTCGTTCCCCTCCCTTTGCCAGCCTCTGGCAGGCGCCAAGAGTTATGATACCGTGCGGGCGGTAACGAAAGGGGGAATGTGGAGGCGGTATCCCGTCGTGCCTGAGATCACCGGATACGGTATCGGCGGCCTGTGTGAGGAGGGTGGGATCCTTCGGGAGGCCAGACATGCTTGAGAATGTCGAGGGGAGAGGTCGGATGAGGGGCGGAGAGAGGCTGCGTTTCGGCATACTTGGCTGCGGCGTCATCGGGCCGCACCACGCGCGTGCCATCGCCGGCCTCGACAGCGCCGACCTCGTGGCGGTGGCCGACGTCGTGCCCGAGTTGGCCGAGAGGCTGGCCAGTGAGTACGGGTGTTCCGCTTACTCCAGCCTGGGGGAGATGCTGGCTGAGGCGGAGCTCGACGCCGTATGCGTCTGCACGCCGAGCGGCATGCACGCCGAGGACGCCATAGCTGCGCTCGAGGCGGGCAAGCACGTGGTGATCGAGAAGCCCGTCGACGTAACGCTGAAGGCGGCAGACCGATTGCTGGAGGTCCAGCGCGCGACGGGCGGGAGGGTCGCCGTCGTCAGCCAACATCGCTTCGACGTCGCGACGCAGGCTGTGCACGAGGCCGTGAGCAAAGGAGAGTTCGGCCGGCTGACCTCGGGGTCTGCGGAGGTGCGGTGGTGGCGGTCGCAGTCGTACTACGACTCCGGCGGCTGGCGCGGCACCTGGGAGCTCGACGGCGGGGGAGTACTGATCAACCAGGCCATCCATAGCATCGATCTGTTGCAGTGGTTGATGGGCCCCGTCGTAGAGGTTACGGCGTACACCGGCCTGCTCGCCCATGAGAGGATCGAGGTCGAAGACACGGCCGTAGCCATCCTTAAGTTCTCCGGCGGGGCTCTAGGCACCATCGTCGCGACGACGGCGGCATATCCCGGCCTCACCGCCAGGATAGCAGTGCACGGGGACCGGGGGTCGGCGATCATCGACGACGACGAGCTCAGGTACTTCCACGTCGCGGGTGAGGGGCAGGAAGGGGAGGCGTACGGCGCCGGAGGGGGCGAGAACCAGGCGGAGCGGGTCATAGAGCGGTACGGCCAGGCGGATTCCGGCCCGGGCGCGGGTTCGGACCCGGGCAGCCTCTCGATGGCGCACCGAGACCAGATCCAGGACTTCGTCGAGGCCGTGCGAGAGGGCCGCGAACCGTCCATAAACGTCGAAGAGGGACGCAAGCCTCTCGCGATAATCCGGGCGATCTACGAGTCGGCCAGTACCGGCGAAGCGGTACGCCTCCGGAAGGAATAGACGCGAGGGGGGCGAAAGAATGGCCACGAACCTCCCTTGAAAGGGGTTACGACACGTGTGGACCTTGACGGGTTTCGCAGATGAGATCTCCCCCGACCTGGACGAGCAACTCGATACGCTCGCACAGGAGTCGATACGCTACATGGAACTGCGCAGCGTCTGGAACACCAACGTCCTCGACCTGACGGACGAAGAGCTGGGTAGGGTAAAGTCCGCCGTTTCGGAACGTGGCGTCGGAGTCTCCTCCATAGGCTCACCGATAGGCAAAGTGCCCATAACAGACCCGTTTGGGCCGCACCTCGTGCGCTTCCGGCGCGCGCTGCACGCCGCCGACGTCATGCAGACGCCTTACGTCCGCGTCTTCTCCTTCTTCATCCCCGAGGGACAAGAGGCTGCCCTCTACCGCGACGAGGTTCTGGAGCGGATGGGCGTGCTGGCTGGTGAGGCTGAGGACACCGGGGTCACGCTGCTGCACGAGAACGAGAAGGAGATCTACGGCGATGTCCCGGCACGCTGCGCGGACATCCTCGCCGGGGTCGACTCGCCAGCCTTGCGGGCCGCGTGGGATGCGGCCAATTTCGTGCAATGCGGCGTTCGACATCCGTATACAGAAGGGTACGAGTTGCTGCGGCCCTACGTCGAGTATGTGCACGTGAAGGATGCACTCGCCGGCTCGGGCAGGGTCTTGCCTGCGGGCGAGGGAGACGGAGAGATCAGGGAGACCCTCTCCTCGCTGCATGACTCGGGGTTCGACGGGTTCTTCTCACTGGAGCCGCACCTCGCCTCCTCTGGCACCTATTCCGGCTTCAGCGGTCCCGAGCTGTTTCGCAGGGCCGCAGGCGCCTTCAAGGACCTGCTCCGCCAGCAGGCCATCGAATGGTCCTGACCCGTATTGGAAGGGCCAGCGGATTCTAAGTCGTTCACAAGACTTGGGGAAGGAGAGGAGATGGATGGAGCTTTGGGGGACTTGTTCTCTCTCAAAGGAGCGGCGGCCGTCGTAACTGGCGCGACCGGTGTTCTAGGCGGCGCGATGGCCCGCGGCCTCGCCGGGGCCGGCGCGAAGGTCGGCATCCTGGGCCGTCGCGCAGGCCGGGCCGAAGAGGTTGTCTCCGGGATAGAGAAGTCGGGCGGGGAGGCTCTGGCGCTGCCTGCGGACGTGCTCGACCGCGGGGAGCTCGAGGCCGCCCGCGAGACGGTGATAGGGCGTTGGGGGAGGTTGGATCTCCTGGTCAACGCCGCCGGCGGCAACGTGCCCGAGGCCACCGTCTCGGGAGACGCCGAGATCTTTGATCTGCCCGAGGATGCTTTGAGACGCGTCTTCGAGCTCAACATGCTGGGGACCGTACTTCCGAGCCAGGTCTTCGGGGAGGTGATGGCGCGGGAAGGGGAGGGCTGTATCGTCAACGTCTCCTCGATGGCGGCGCAGAAGCCGCTCTCCGGGGTGATCGGCTACTCGGCTGCCAAGGCTGCGGTCGAGAACTTCACCCGCTGGATGGCTGCGGAGCTCTCGCGCAAGTACGGCGCAGGGTTGCGGGTCAACGCCGTGGCCCCCGGATTCTTCCTGGGGGAGCAGAATCGGGCGATGCTCGTGAACGAGGACGGTAGCCTCACCGAACGCGGGCGCAAGATCATCGAGCATACGCCCGCTGGACGCTTCGGGGAACCCGAGGAGCTAGTGGGGACTTTGATCTGGCTCTGCTCGCCGGCGGCGAGGTTCGTGACCGGCGTCGTCGTGCCCGTTGACGGGGGATTCAGCGCCTTCGGTGGGATTTGAGGAGCAGCCCCTGGCCGCCAGGAACGATGGTCGGTCGCCCGGCACGCTATCATCGGGAAGTTCGATAGTCTGGTTGCTTTGCAGGTGGGCGCGGATTAGACTCCCTGTGGATGAGGGATTTCCAGCACTACACAAAGGAACGCCGGGATGCGCGCCGCCGCTGGTGGCTGTGGTCCTTGCCTGTCGTTCTGGTGGGTTTGATCCTCGGAATCGCGGTGGTAGCCGGACCCGTTCCGATGAAGTTACTCGGCAATGGAACAGATGCGGGACCCAAGCAGGTCCAGGCGTCCCCCGCTGGTTGGATCCAGAGAATATTGGGCGGTGGCGGTCAGATCACAGACGGTCCCCTCAACGTGCTCGTGCTCGGCGTCGACACGAGGCCCGACGACAAGGAGATGGGTAGTCGCACAGATACCATCATGCTCGTGCAGGTCGTGCCCAAGACCGGAGAGGTCAAGTTGCTCTCGATCCCGCGAGACCTCTATGTCGAGGTAGGGTCGGGGACCAAAGACAGGATAAACGCGGCCTACAACTACGGAGGCATAGATCAGACCATAAACGCGGTCGAGAATTACACGGACGTCCCGATAGAACACTATGCCATCATAGACTTCCAGGGGTTTTCGAAGATCATAAGCGCCATAGGCGGGGTGAAGGTGGACGTTGGCCACGGCGTGTTCCCCGAGAAGCACCACATGGGCGAGGGCGTGCAGAGGCTCGGCGGGAAAAAGGCGCTCTTCTACGCCCGCTATCGCGGCACGCCGGGGGGAGACCTCGACCGCATGGAGCGCCAGCGGGAGCTCGTCGCCGCGCTTCGCAGCAAGGCCCTGAGGTGGAATACAGTCACCCGGCTACCCCAAGTGATCAAAGCTATGTACCAGAGCGTGCAGACCGACATCAGCGTCGATGAGGCGATCTCGCTCGGCCGAGTCCTGATCCGCCAGGGGCGGCACGCCGCGATGACCTCGGAGCAGTTGAAAGGGAGGCCGAAGACGTTGCCCAACGGCAACGAGGTGCTCATACCAGACGAGGATGCGAACCAGCAGATCCTGGATCAGTTCCGCTACTAGAGATGCTCTTCGCACTACCCTTGCGCCCGTAGCGTAATGCGGGCCCGCGCGTCCGGGCGAGGATTGGTCGGCTGCTATAATCCGGCGCAGGTCCTACGGCGAGCGAGAGTGGTGGAATGGTAGACACGCTAGATTTAGGATCTAGTGCCTTCGGGCGTGCGGGTTCAAATCCCGCCTCTCGCACATCGCCGCCGTATGTCGGGCCGGTAAGAGGAACTGGAGGGTATGACGGCTAACGTAACGAAACTGGATGAGAACAAGGTCAGGCTCGACGTCGAGGTGCCGCCCGAGAAGGTCCGTCAGGGGGTCGAGGCTAAGGTCAGGGAGCTTGGCCGGCAGGTACGGGTCCCCGGTTTCCGCCCCGGCAAGGCGCCGCGGCGGGTGATCGAGAACCGCCTCGGGCGCGACTACATCTACATGGAGGCCCTCCAGGAGCAACTTCCAGGCTGGTATACGCAGGCCGTCGTCGAGACCGACCTTCGCCCGATAGACCAGCCCGAGATCCACTTCGACGACCCGCTGGACGAGGAGGAGGGCTTCAAGTTTTCGGCCACCGTCGAGGTGAGGCCCGAGGCGCGGCTCGGCGATTACAAGGGCGTCGAGGTCCCGAAGCGGGAGGTCGAGGTCTCCGAGGAGGACGTCGAGGCGCGCCTGGAGGAGCTGCGCGCCCAGTTCGCCACTCTGGCGGCCGTCGAGGAGAGGTCTGCCAAGGAAGGCGACTTCGTGATCATCGACTTCAGGGGCGAGAGGCTCGCAGGGGGGCCGCTCGAGGGCGCCGAGGCAGAGGACTACATGCTGGAGGTCGGGCGCGGCGAGCTGCTTCCTGACTTCGAGGAGAACGTAGTCGGGATGAGCGCCGGAGAGCGCAAGCAGTTCGGCGTCACCTTCCCTATGGACTACGCCGAGGAGTCCCTCCGGGGCGAGTCGGTGCTCTTCAACGTGCACCTCAAGGAGATCAAAGAGCGCGACCTTCCGCCGCTCGACGACGAGTTCGCCAAGGAGGCGAGCGAGTTCGAGACCCTTGAGGAGCTGCGTGCAGCCGTGCGCGAGCAGCTCGAGGCCGCCGCCGAGCAGCGCTTCGAAGGCGAGTTCCGCGGGCGTGTGCTCGACGTAGTGGCCTCCGGCGCCGAGGTGGATATCCCCGAGGTCATGGTGCACGAGAAGGCCCACGAGATGGTCGAGAGCTTCGAACGGAGCATCAGGGCGCAGGGGATGGAGCCCGAGCAGTACTACCAGCT
>CADDZK010000207.1 GCA_902812425.1 Actinomycetota bacterium | reverse complement strand
CTTCAAGGTCGTCGTGACGGAGGAGACGGGGGGGCTCGCCGGCCTGATCGCGGGCCGCGTCGCCGGCGCGACGGGACGCCCCGCCGCGATACTGACCCGCCGCGCAGACGATTCCTACGGTGGCTCGGCCCGCGCGGGACAGACCGACGTCGACCTCTACGGCGCCCTCTACTCAGTTCGTCACCTGATGGGGGAGTGGGGCGGACATCGCAAGGCCGCCGGTCTCTCGGTCAACCCTGGCAACCTCGACGCCTTCGTCGCCGGCGTCAACGAGGCGGTCAGGACCCAGAGCGCCGAGAACCCGGAGATCTTCGTCCCCGCCATAGAGGTAGATGCGGAGATACCGCTCCAGAGCGTCTCCAACGGTCTGCTCGACTGGCACGAGAGGCTCGCCCCGTTTGGCAGTGGGAACTACCGCCCCATCTTCGTAACCGAGGGCTTGCGGATCGTGGGCTCGCGCAAGATCTGGGAGGGCATGAACCTCGTCGAGCTCGAAGGCGGCGTGAAGGCGAAGCTGGCGGGAGAGCCGGACGGGTTGCCCGTAGGGGCCTTCGACGCAGCCTACACGGTCGGCCGCAGCAGGTATTCGGGGCAGGCGGAACTGGAGATAGTGGACTGGAGGCGAGCAGGCTCGTGAATGCTGTCGGCGTGGACGTTGGGGGCACCAAGATCGCCGTCGGGCTCGTCACGCCCGAGGGCAAGATCCTGGGCGAGGTCCGATACCCGACGCCGAGCTCGCAGCAGAAGCTGGTAGATACCATCGCCCGTGCCGTCTCGGAGGTCGAGGACGGCTCCGAGGTCGGAGGGGCGTGTCTCGCCGTGCCTGGGCTGATCCTCGCCCAGGAGAACAAGGTCGTCTTCTCCCCGAACCTGCGCTGCGTCGAGGGTATACCCTTGAAGGACGAACTAGAGCCGAAGATCGGGATGCCCCTCACGATAGAGAACGACGGCAACGCGGCGGCGTGGGGTGAGTTCCGGTTCGGGGTCGGCAGCGAGGCCGACCACCTTGTCTTCATAACGCTCGGGACCGGGATCGGGGGCGGCATCATCACCCACGGCATCCTGATGCGCGGGGCACAGGGCTCAGGCGGCGAGCTCGGTCACGTAACCATCCAGGCCACAGGACCCCGCTGCGCCTGCGGCAACCATGGCTGCCTGGAGGCCCTCGCATCAGGCACGGCCATAGGACGCCGCGCCCGCGAGCTTGCGATCGAACACCCCGACTCGGCGCTCGGACGGCTCGCCGCCAGCCGCAAGGTACTCGGCGAGGACGTCACCGAGCTCGCCCGCGAAGGGAACGAGGTGGCGCTCTCTGTGCTGAAAGAGGCTGGGACCTGGCTCGGCGTCGGGCTCGCCGGCTTCATAAACGTCTTCAACCCCGAGGTAGTCGCCGTCGGCGGGGGCGTCATGGAGGCCGGGGAGCTGCTCCTCGAGCCCGCCCGCAGGGAGGTGATGCTGCGAGCCAGGCCTCCTTCGAGCGAGCTGGCAGAGGTGAAGGCCGCGACTCTCGGGGCCAAGTCAGGGGTCCTCGGTGCCGCAGCCCTCGCCAGGGACGCATCCTCCGGGGAGTACGTGCTGGGCGGCTGAGGCATGCCCCTCACGGTGATCCCAACCCCTATAGGCAACCTTGAGGACATCACCCTCCGCGCCCTCAGGTACCTGCGCGAGGCCGACCTCGTTGCCTGCGAAGACACGAGACGCACGGGACGCCTTCTGGCGCACTATGAGATGAAGAGGGACCTCGTCGCCTACCACGGACATAACGAAGAGAGCCTGGCCCCGGATCTTGCAGAGAGGGCGAAGAAGGAGAAGGTCGCACTCGTCACCGACGCTGGAACCCCGCTCGTCTCCGACCCCGGTTACAGGCTCGTGCGCGCCTGCATAGATGCTGGCGTCGAGGTAGAGGCCCTCCCCGGTCCCTCGGCCTTCACCACCGCGCTCGTGATCTCTGGGCTGCCGGCAGATACCGTCGTCTTCACCGGCTTCCCGCCTCGCAAAGGGAGAGAGCGCACGCGGTTGCTCGAGCGTATCGCCACCGAGCCGTCTACCTTCGTGCTCTTCGAGTCCCCGCACAGGCTTGGCAAGACGCTCGGGGAGCTTCCCACAGAGACCCCCGTCGCGGTTTGCCGCGAGCTCACGAAGCTTTATGAGGAGGTCTTCAGGGGGACGGCAGGGGAAGCAGCTCGACACTTCGCGCGGGGAACGAAGGGTGAGATCGTGCTTGTCCTCAGAGGCGGAACGGAGAAGACACAGGAGAGCATCGAAGAGGTGGTCGGTCGGGCGCGGGGATACGTGGAAGAAGGCGAGAGCCCTTCGCGGGCCGCCGCGAGGGCCGCCAGGGAGTCGGGCCTGAGGCGAGCCGAGATCTACGAGCGTCTGGTAAGGGAGTAAGGGAGACTCTGGATGCTCCCGGCGTGCGGAGACCTGACACCTGAAACCCTGCACCTTTATAATGCCCCTCGCTGATGACTCTGGGGAGAGGGGCGCTATGCTCGTTGACTCGCACACGCACCTTTTACGGCTCGAGGTCTCGCCGGAGGAAGCGGTGAGGAGCGCCGCGGAGGCTGGGGTCGTGGCCCTGGTAAACGTAGGGACCGACATCGATGACTCGCGGCGCGGGGCCGAGCTCGCCGCCGTCTTGCCCAACGTCTACTCGACGGCCGGGATCCACCCGCACAACGCGGGCACCTACACGGCGGCCGACCTCGAAGCTCTCGCCGAGCTCTCGGAGTCGCCTGGGATAGTGGCCCTCGGCGAGGTCGGGCTCGATTATTACCGCTCGGAGTGGTCGGCCGAGGTGCAGCGGGCGCTCTTCGAGGATGTCATCTCACTGGCCAACGACACGCGCCTGCCGCTGGTGATCCACTCTCGCCAGGCCTTCGCAGACACAATGTCCTCCCTAGGGAGCGCGAGGGTCCCCATCGTCCTCCACTGCTTCGAGGGCGGTGACCGCGAGGTCCGCGAGGCGAGGGAACGCGGCTACTACGTCGGACTCGCCGGCAACGTCACGTACCCGAACAGCGAGACGGCCAGGGTGCTCCGCCTCATAGACGAGGAGCGTATCCTCGTCGAGACGGACGCCCCCTACCTGAGCCCCCAGCCCCTGCGCGGCAAGAAGAACGTACCAGAGAACGTCGTCCACACGGCCAGCTTCGTCGCCGAAAGGCTCGGTTTAGAAGACGAGGAACTCGCCACCCTGACCACTCGCAACGCCCGCAACCTCTTCGGCCTGCCGCTGGAGGTGTGAGCTTCGGTGTCCGAGCACGGTCCGCCGAAAAAGCGTTTCGGACAGCACTTCCTGAAGGACCCGAACACGGCCAGGATAGTGGCCTCGGGCGTAACGAGAGGCGACGTGGTACTCGAGATCGGCCCTGGACGCGGGTTCCTGACGACTTTCCTCGCCCGGGAGGCCTCCCTGGTACACGCTGTGGAACTCGACCCCGACGTGCTCCCGAGCCTGCGCGAGGCCGTCGGCGGCATGGAGAACGTCCTGGTTCACGAGGGGGACGCCCTGCGCTTCGATTACTCCGTCCTCGAACCCGAGCCGAACAAGCTCGTCGCCAACCTTCCCTACAACATAGCCTCGCCGCTCGTCCTCAGGCTGCTCGAGGAGGTAGATAGTCTGACGACGTTGCGGTTCATGGTGCAGCTCGAGGTGGCGCGCAGGATGGCGGCACAGCGCGGGGGTAAGGACTACGCGGCCTACGCCGTGCTGGCGCAACTTCTTGCGCGGGTGAAGATCTCGCACAAGGTCCCCCCGACGGTGTTCGACCCGCCTCCCAGGGTGCACTCGGCGGTCGTTGAGATGGAGCGAAAGAGCAGGCCGGATGGCTACGAGAGGATAAAGCGCCTCGTGCTCGGCGCGTTCAGAAACCGCCGCAAGCGGCTCGTCAACAACCTCCCCGAGCCCGTGCGCAGGGAGGCTCCCCTGGTCCTGCAATCTCTCGGGTACGGGCCGGACGCGAGGGCAGAGGAGCTTGCTCCGGAAGACTTCGTGGCACTGTACCGTGCCCTCTCCTGGGCGCTGTGATGAGCAGGGTCAGGCTCAGGGCGTTCGCCAAGGTCAACTACGCGCTAGACGTTCTCGGGCTGCGCACCGACGGGTACCACGAGATCCGTACCGTCATGCAGGGCATCTCGCTCGCCGACGAGGTGGAGTTGCGACGTGCCACAGGAGGCTTCGAGCTCACCACAGAACCGGAGGAGGCGGAGATCGGGCCTCCCGAGAGGAACACCGCCTACCTGGCCTGGAAGTCGTTGCGGGGGTTGACCGACGACGAGCTTCCGGTCAGCGTGACGTTGCGCAAGAAGATCCCCGCAGGAGCCGGGCTGGGCGGCGGGTCGGCCGATGCGGCGGCGGTCCTCGTCGGGCTGAACGAGCTCTTCGGCCTCAGGATGCGTGTCGAGGAACTACGTGAGCTCGGGGCCGAGGTCGGGGCCGACGTGCCTTTCTGTATCTCGGGGGGAACGGCGCTTGGGGAAGGCGTTGGGGAGATCCTCACGCCGCTACCCGCGCCGCCGCATCATCGCCTGGTTCTGGCCAAGCCGCCCAGGGGCGCGGATACGGGCGGGATCTACCGGGCCTACGACGCCGCGAAGACCGAGAGCATAAACTCCGTCGGTCCCGTCGTCTCGGCGCTGCGCTCGGGGAGTCTCCAGGATCTCGCCGCGGCGGTTGGCAACGACCTCGCGCCTGTAACCGCCGGTTTCGTCCCCGAGGTGGAGATTCTGGGGCGAACGCTTCTGGAATCGGGAGCACTCGGGGCTTCGATGAGCGGGAGCGGGACGGCCGTCTACGGCATATTCGACGACGAAGAGGCAGCCAGAGGCGCGAAAGACAGGATCGCGGCGCCTTTTACCGGCGTCTACGAGCCGGTCTCCCGCGGGGTAGAGATCGTCTGAACTCGAGGATGCGGATACGCGCCCGCTCCCTATCTGGTCCCTCCGTCCGGCCTTGCGTGGGTATCGCGCGTTCTGACGGCGAAAACGTGCTCCGGTATAATCGTCGCGGGCCTGTACTGGGGCGTGGCCAAGTGGCAAGGCACCGGGTTTTGGTCCCGGGATCGCAGGTTCGAATCCTGCCGCCCCAGCCGGGGAGCAGACGACCGATAGGAGTTGCGCGAGTCCATGTCTGAGAGTTCGCCGATCTTCGCCGTGATCCTGGCGGCCGGCAAGGGCACCAGGATGAAGTCGAACCGGGCGAAGGTTCTGCACACCCTCTGCGGCGTTCCGATGGTCAACTACGTGATAGAAGCCACGAGGCCCCTCCTCCCCGAGGGGCTCTTCGTCGTCGTCGGCCACCAGGCCGAGCTGGTGGAGGCCGTGCTGCCCGAGGACGCCGAGGCCGTCGTGCAGGAGGAGCAGCGCGGGACGGGGGACGCCGTGCGCGTGGCCCTCGCCTCCCTCGAAGGGGAGGAGGAAGGCGTCCTTCTCGTCGTAAACGGCGACGGGCCCCTGATCTCCGACAGGACGCTCGGGGAGCTCGTCGAGCGGCACCGCTCGGCGGGGGTCGGGGCGACGGTTCTAGTTGCCGAGCTCGAGGACCCGAGCGGACTTGGCCGGGTGGTCGAGGACGCAGGCGTCGTCAGGATCGTAGAGGAGAGGGACGCGACCGAGTCGGAGCGCGAGGTCAGGCTCGTCAACCTCGGCCTCTACGCCTTCGGGCTCTCCGAGATCAGGGACGCCATAGGCGGCCTGAGTTCGGAGAACGAGAGCGGCGAGCTGTACCTGACGGACGTGCTGGAGACGATCGGGAGGCGCAGCAGGGCCGTCACCTACACGCTCAAGAACCCCGAGGAGGCGAACCTCGTCAACGACCGCTCCCAGCTCGCGCGGGCCGAGGAGATCCTCAGGCGCCGCATCCTGGACGCCCACATGAGGGACGGCGTGACGGTGAGGGACCCTGTCTCGACGCACATAGAGGCTTCGGTCGAGATCGGGCGCGACACCGTGATCCTGCCAGGAACCCTGCTGAGAGGCAGCACGAGGATAGGTTCTGACTGTGTGATCGGGCCCTCCACTGACCTGCAGGACACGCTGGTCGGTGACGGTGCGCTCGTGGAGCACTCGGTGGGGCGCGGAGCCGAGGTCGGGGATGGGGCGAGCGTCGGCCCCTACTCGTTTCTGAGACCGGGGACGGTGCTCGAACCCGAGGCGAAGGTCGGCGCCTTCTGCGAGGTCAAGAGCTCGCGGGTGGGTAGGGGGAGCAAGGTCCCGCATCTCTCATACATCGGTGATGCCGAAATCGGGTCCGACGCCAACCTTGGGGCGGGGACGATAACCGCGAACTACGACGGCGAGAAGAAGTACAGGACCAGGGTGGGTGACGGCGCTTTTACGGGGGTGAACACGAACCTCATCGCGCCCGTTACTGTAGGCGAGGACGCATACACGGGTGCCGGATCGGTGATAAACAAGGATGTGCCCGCGGGAAAGCTGGCCGTCGGCGCCCCCGCGCGTGCGATCCGGGAGTCCCCCCAGCGAAGTAGGAAGAGGGCGCAAGAGGACGGGCCGGCAGAGAACGAGACGGAGGGTTAGCGCGACGATGATGCAGAACGGCTATCTGACGCAGACCACGGAGAAGCGGCTGATGATAGTCAGCGGCGAGGGCTACCCCGAGCTCTCGGAGCGTATCGCCGAGCGGCTCGACATCGAACTGAGCGGGGTCGAGCTCAGGGAGTTCGCCAACGGCGAGCTGTACGCCAGGTATCTCGAGAGCGTCAGGGGCGCCGACATGTTCATCGTCCAGTCGTTGTGCGACCCCGTCAACGAGAACCTGATGCAGCTCCTCATCATGATCGACGCCGCCAAAAGGGCCTCGGCGAAGAGGATAGTGGCCGTCATCCCCTGGTACGCCTACTCGCGCCAGGACAGGAAGACCAAGCCGCGCGAGCCCATAACGGCGAGGCTCGTGGCCAATCTGATACAGGCCGCCGGCGCCGAGCGGGTGATGACGATGGACCTTCACTCGGGCCAGATCGAGGGCTACTTCTCTTTCCCCGTGGATCACCTGACGGCGATGCACACGTTCGTCGACTATTTCGTGGAACAGGGCTTCCAGGATGCTGAGGACGCCGTGGTCGTGGCTCCCGACACCGGCGAGGTCAAGGTCGCCAAGCAGCTCGCGGGGCACCTGAGGCTCCCCTGGGCAATCGTCAACAAGATGCGCGACAAGCCTGGCCACTCCGAGGTGACGCACGTCATCGGCGACGGCGAGGGCAAGCGGGTCATCATGATCGACGACGCGATCGCCACAGGGGGAACCCTGGTCAACGCCGCCGAGCG
>CADDZK010000206.1 GCA_902812425.1 Actinomycetota bacterium | reverse complement strand
GGCTCGACGAGGAGGCGTGCCAGCCACTCGAAACCGTTGTGCGTGAGCAAGCGCGCTCCACGACGCAGATCCCCGGAGACGTAGTCGAAGACGGCCCCTCCGGTGAGGGCGACGCCGGCCTCTATGCGGTCTCTGTTCTCCATCAGCCAGCGCTCCTGGAGCGGCATACCCAGGCCGACGAGGAGGATGTCGGGCTTTGAAGCTCTGATCTCCCGCAGGACCGCCTCGTTCTCCGGGCCTGCATGGTCGAAGTAGCCGTGATGAACTCCGGAGACGTGGAGCGCCGGGTGCCGCGCCAGGAGCCTCCGCGCCGCTCTTTCGGCCACGCCCTGCCTAGCGCCGAGCAGGAAGAGCGAGAGCCCTTCTGCCTCTGCGAAGGCGGCGAGACGCCACGCCCAGTCTGCGTAGGTAATGCGGGCCGGAATGCGCTTCCCCAGAAGCCTCGCCGCGAGCATCACCCCAGCGCCGTCGCAGAAGACCACGTCTGCGCTGTTCAGAAAGTCGCGCAGAGGTGGGTCCTCGTAGCAGAGGTTGAGGCAGTGGGCGTTCACGTTCAGTATCAGAGCAGGCCCGCCACCCCCGACGAGGCGCTTTATCTCGGCCTGCAACCCGTCTGCGGTTATCGGGTCGACGCCGACCCCGAGCACGTCTATCCGCGACGAGGGTTCTACAGCGCTCGCCACAGGGCCTCTTCCAGCTCGGCGAACCTGGCCTCCCAGGAGTTCTCGCGGGCGAGCTCGATCCTGGCCCGCCTCCTCTCCTGCGTCTCGGTCTCACGCAGTCCCTTAAGCGTCCTCACGTAGTCCTCTGGGCTCTGTGCGAGGTAGATATGCTCTCCGAGATCCCGCATCGCAGGGAGCGGGGCGGCAACTACGGGCCTGCCCGTCGCCAGACACTCGTAGGTCTTGGCCGGCGAGATGGCCCTGGTGAGGGCGTTGACCCTGTACGGTAGCACGAAGGCGTCCACGCCGGCGAGCGCCCCTGGAAGATCGGCGTGGGAGACCTCACCCCTGTAATCCACCCCTGGTATCTTCAGGAAACCCTTCTCCACGTCGCCGATGATGCGCAACCCGAAGCCCGCCCCGGCGATGGCCTCCACAGCGGCGAGGTCGATGCGCTCTTCGTTCACGTCGCCGAAGAAGCAGACCGTGCGGATCTCTGTACTGGCGGGCAACTCCTGCGGGACCGCGAACCGCTCGTAGTACACGGCGGGGCCGCTCAGGAAGGCGTCGGGCCTGAGGCGCCGCGTCTTTTCCAGCAGGAGAGGAGAGGTACACGAGACGAGGTCGGCGCGTAGGAGGAGCTCGCGTTCCGTCTGTGCGATGTCCTTCGGAACGCCGGGGAAGTGCTCGTAGTCGTCCGAGCGATCGTAGAGGACGAGCGCGGGGTCGAGGCAGGAGATCAGGGCTAGCGTCGTAGCGGTCGGCGGATAGGCAACGACGATCGGATCGTCTATCTTCCCGAGGTCGCGCCGTACTCGTGGGACCAGAAACCTCTCGTTCGCCCACCGGAACGCCCTCCAGGTCGGCGGGGCCGTGAGTGGCGCGTATACGGTGAGGTTCTCTTGCGGCCCCTCCCCTCCGCCCACGCCGCGGCGGACCCGCGAGAGCATCCTGAGCAGCCTCGCTCTGCTGGGGCGAGGATTGGCGAGGCCGGTGGTCTCGACGAAGAGGGTCGGGTAACCCGCACGGGCGAAGAGGGTGGCGAGCGTCTGGTGCCGCTGCCAGAGGAAATCCCACCTGACACCGGCGAGGATCACCACCGGCGGCTTGCGCACGAGGAGCCTCCTACTTCCTCGCCCCGTCCATCAGGGCACGGGCGCCCGAGAGGTCCGGCATCGTCCCTTCGCCATAGACCCTGTCGAGGCCGAAGAGGCCCAGTATCTCCATGGTCCTCTGAAGCCTTCCGGGGCTCACGTGGGTACGCCATGCGTCTACGGAGGGAGGGGGACCATCCTTCCGGCTCAGTGGTGAAGGGCTCAGGAGCTTGCCGTAGACGCGGTCGTCTGGGGTCTCGTCGAGGTAGTTGAAGAGGCTTCGCAACTCTTCTTCCGGGTTCACCAGCAGGTTCTCGTAGAAACAAACGTGGATCTCACCCGGCTCGAACTGCATAAGGGGGACGTAGTTGTCTATGCACCAGAGGAAGAGGTGACGCTCGAAGTCGTCGCTTGCGGACCGGATCTCCGCCTCCACCGGTAGGAGAAAGTCCTCTACCAGATCCTCCTGCTCCATCGTCTCGGAGAGGTTGTCCCTCCACCCGAGCGCGAGCCTGGAGGCGACGACGGCGCAGGGGTGCCTGAGCAGGAGGATGATGGGCATGCCTGGGAAGTTCGCGCGCATCCAGCCGAGGAGCAGATTCGCCCTTATGTCCTTGATCAGACGCCGTCTCGCGATGAGTCGCGCGTTGAATCTGTCCGTCCAGAGGTCCCTGAGCCCGCCCGTGAGCGCGAGGCGGGCCGGTTCCAGAAACTCCTCCCGCATGTCGTCGGGCCTCAGATACTGCTTGCTCCTGAAGTGCCTGAAGGTGACGACCTCTCTCGGGTTGAACGGCTCGAAGACGTAACGAAAGTCACCCTTGTGGTTGATGACCTGCGAGAGCCACGTGGTCCCGCTCCTCCCGCTACCCGCGAGGAAGATGGATCTCCTGATATCACCTTTGCCGAGGTCCACGTAGAGTCCTCCGAGCATCCGCGAGAGAGGAGAGCCCATCATCGCGCGGGTACCCGCCTGAGCGCATCCCGTAGAGCGCCCGTGAAGGATGCTAGAAAGCGGCGATCGCTCGGGTAGAGACCGAGCGAGACGAGCGCACAGGAGAAGACCGCGAGGGCGAGGGGCGCGAAGAGGAGCAGCGCCCGAAATCCCTCCAGAGGAGGGATCAACTGCCTCACGGTGAGGGTCACCGCCGCCGCGGCGAGGCCGGCGAGCAGGGGCTTCGCGTACCTGCGATCGTAGGGCCAGAAGCCGAGCCTGCTGTGGACGAAGATCAGGGACAATCCGTTCGCGAGGACGAGGGCGGCCGCCGTGGCCGCCGCCGCTCCCGCGACGCCGAAGGCGGGCACGAGCATCAGGTTCAGCGCGATGGCGGCGAGTGCCGAGCCGACGGTCGAGACCATGACAGCCTTCTGGTGTCCCGTCATCGCCAGGAGCCGGGCCGACGGCCCGACCGAGGAGTTGAAGAGCTGGGCGGCTGAGATCGCCAGGATCACGGGCCAGCCTTGGGCGAACTCTCTGCCGAAGCAGAGCATGATGTCCCGCGCGAAGAGCGCCGTCACCAGGAAGAAAGCGAGGGCGCCGGTGAACGCCCAGCGCGAGACGTCCCCGTAGAGGCGTCCGAGCTCCCCGAGGCGCCGCTGGCGGTAGAGGCCCGCGGCCAGGGGAGAGAAGACGCCGCCGAAGGCTATGAGGACGAGCGTGGAGAGCGCCGCCGTGCGGGCCGCTGCGCTGTAGACGCCGACGGTATGCACGGGCTCGAAGAGGCCGAGGACGACGACGGCGGTCCACAGGTTCGAGTACTGGGTGACGTTCGCGACGATCATGGGCGCCGAGACGGCTGAGAGCTCCCTCGCCTCGTATTTGGCCTTGCCCGCGAGCAGACCGGGGAACACCCGCGGCAGGCAGGCCAGCGCGAGCGCCGCGCCGAAGGCCATCGAGAGCACGTAAGCTGCCACGGCCCCGAGTATCTGGACGCCGAGCAGATAGAAGACGACGAGGAGTACCAGGTTCGCAAGCGGTCTCGCCACCTGCCCGACGAACGCCGCGTACTTGAGGGTCCCGAAGCCCTGGGTCACCCAGAGCGCCATGCTCATGAACGTGAGGAAAGGAATGCCGACCGCGAAAGCCCTGAACATCGTCGCGAGAAAAGGCTTTCCGAAGGCGTCCTCGGCCAGGGTCCCCGCCCCGGCGAAGAGCAACGCCGAGAGCGCCACGCTGAGCGCGAGGGTTACGGCGAGTGACTGGAGTATCGTGCCACGCACCCTCGCCGTATCGCCGCCGGCCCCGTGGTGGGCGACGTATCGCACCACGCCGTTGTCCAGCCCGAGCTGCGAGAGGATGCTCACTACCTGCACGACCGTAATGCCGAGGGCGTAGAAGCCAAGCTGGGCGGGGCCGTGCATCCACGCCACCGAGGCGTGCGTCGCGTAGCCGAGGAGGCGACCGACTCCCTGACCTGCGGAGCTCACGCCGACCCCGCGGGCCACGCGCTCGACCTGGGTATCGTAGTCTTCCTCAGCCAGGAGATGTTCGGCGTTCATCGGGCCGATGATATTTCCTCCGTCCCGCGGCTTCAATCGGGTGCCAGTCGGGAGAGTCAGGCCCGCGGGGCCGCGCCGCTGGCGGGGGACGCCTCAGCCTCGGCTGCGCCCCAGTCGTCCCTGGAGGCGAACTTCACGGCGACGGCTGCGAGGATAAAGAAGAATATTGTCGAGGCGGGAAGATACCAGTGCCACTCGAAGACGGAGGAGACCAGGTAGACGACGAGGGCGGAGAGGAGCCCAGCCAGGAGCGGCCTGCGCTCTCCTTGCTTACCGGCCCACAAGAGAGCCCTCCCCACGTATCCGAGGAGGACGGCGACGAACCCGATCAGGGCAAGGAAGGCGAAGAGGCCCGTCTCGGTCCCCTGCTCCAAATATAGGTTATGGACCTGCTTGACGCCCTGTACCCCCGTCCTGTCGTGCAGCCAGGTGTACTGGAAGGTGCCTGCACCCGTCCCCGTCAGCGGATGCTCCTTCCACGCCTCCCAGGCGACCCTCCAGTAATCCGCCCTGAATCCTATCCCCAAAGAGACGAGCCTCTGGGCCAGGTTACCCTTCTCGTCGGGGTTGCTGAAGAGCCCGTGGTATGCGGCACCGACCCCACCATATCCCTCGACGACGACAAGCGCGCCGACGCAGATAGCGAGCAGAAACACCGCTCCCGCGATGATCCCGAGCCACCGCCGCGCGGCCGGCAGCAGCTCGTAGCGATTCGCCGCGAAAGCGTAACCGGCCTGCAACGCGAACGCCACCACGAGGGCCACTATCAGGTCGTTGCGGAACGCCGTCCCGTCGGCGAGCCTCTCCCGCGGCGAGACGCCCGTCCCGAGCAGTCCGGGGAGGCTCTGCATCCGCCACCAGAGCCAGGCACCTGGCAGCGAGAGGAGAAGTAGATCGGCAAGCATCTCAAGACGAACGCCCGCGAGGACGAAAAGGACGATGAGACCTATCCCTAAAGACCCTATCCCGCCGCGCGAGACGGTGAGGTAGAGCGTGATCAGGAAGGAGAGCGTCAGGGCCGCGTAGAGCCCCCTGAGGGCGAAGTTGCGCAGAGTGGTCGTTCGCGCCAGCGCGAGTACCACCCCCATCCCGAGTATCATGGCCGCGGTGTTCGGATACCCCAGGGTCGAGTCAACCCTCACCCCGTCGATGGATTGAACCGGATACTCGATAGGGTTGATCTTCTGCAAGAGCCCGTAGCCCGCTACGGCGGCGACCACGATGACGGAGACGTCGATGAGCGGACCGACCTGGCGTCCCGAGGAGAGCGCGGCCATCGCCATGAGAAAGGTCGCCAGGTACATCGATGAGCGCAGGGTCTCCTTGATGGTCTCCGTCTCGCTTATGGTCCAGACCATCGAGAGCCCCTTCACGGCGACGAGCGCCGCGAGGAGCGCTACGGCCAGGACCCCCGCCGGCGGCAGATCCCTGTAGAAGCCACGCACGAACAGGGTGACGAACATCAGCGCGAGCACGGCAGCGTCTATCGGCAGCCAGAGCTCGTCGTCGTAGAGGCCTTCCCTAATTATCCCGTAGGCGGCGGCACCCAATAGTGCAAGCAAGACAAGACCCTTGAAAAGGGCAAGCATACGGCCAG
Source organism: Actinomycetota bacterium (assembly GCA_902812425.1). Taxonomy (GTDB): domain Bacteria; phylum Actinomycetota; class Rubrobacteria; order Rubrobacterales; family Rubrobacteraceae; genus Rubrobacter_D. The sequence continues at coordinate 1,460 of CADDZK010000206.1, read as the reverse complement.
GGCGGCGCTGCTTCTCCTTCTCCTCGCGGTCCGTGCCGAAGAAACGACCTCCGGCGTCGCCTGAAGACTGGACCTCTCTCATCCCTTAACCCCGGTACGAGAGGCGGTCACGAACATCCGTTCAACACCACCCCGAGCAGGTTGGCCCCCGCTTCCAGTAGGTCGTCGGTCGTCTCACGGGCGACGCTCTTCGGGGTCCTTGAGGCGTGGACGACGAGCAAGACGCCGTCGAAGCCGCCCGAGAGGTTCGGGGACCGTATCACCTTCCCGGCCACCGGCGCGTCGAGCAGCACGAGATCCCTGCTCTTCTGCAGTCCGCGCACGACCTCCACGATCCCCTCGTCTTCCAGACGGGAGGCAGGGTCCAACAGTACGGGACCCGTGGGGACGACCAGCAATCCAGGGACGACCTCGTGCCCGTAGTGCTCCAGGGGCTTGCTACCGTCAAGACCGCTGGTAAGCCCGACGAAGTTCGGCTCACCGAGCACCCTGTGCAACTGCGGGTCTTCGAGGTTGAAGTCCACGATGGCGGCGCGCCTTCCCATGCCGGCGAGGGCCGCGCCGAGGCCGAGGCAGACGCTCGTGCGCCCTGCTCCAGGCTCGGGGCTGGTGACGACGACGCTACCCGTCCCCTGCATCCCGAGAAGGTTTCCCGCCAGAACCTCGTAGTGGCTCCTCACCGGCGAGCCGGGGTCGAGCAACCGCCTGGCACCCGCGGCGTTTATCGCCCCGAGGCTCACCTCAACCCTCGGTCCCGTGCGAGGAGTAGTCGGGTATGGTCCCGATCACGGGCGCCCTCAGCGTCAGTTCGGCGTCGCGTACGCCCCGCCAGCCGCTCGCCCTTCCCTCGAGCAGCAAAGCCACGCTGCCCCCTAGCAACAACCCGGCACCCGCGGCGATGGCAGCGTAGATCAGGGGCCGCGGACTATAGCCTCCTGGTGCGGCTCTCTCTTGAACGCTGGCCTCCGCCGCCGGCATGCCGTCGGCGAGCGGCCTGTTGCCGAGATCCCCAACCCCCTCGACGAACAGCTCGGCGTAAGCGTTCGCCGCGCGGGCCGCCTGCCCCGGCTCGCTGCCTGAGAACCGTATCTGCAACCCCAAGCTGCCGTCCTGGCTCACGTCGGGACGGGAGTCGAGCTGTTCCGAGAACGCCTTCGATCCGGCCTCCCAGCCGGCTCTGTGCCTTACCTCGCTCAACATCTCCTGCGTAACGACGACACCCCGCACCTCTTCGACGAAAGCGCGCCTGGCCTCCTCGTCGTCCAGCGCCCCCTGCGGCCTGATGCTCACCTTCGCCTCTGCGGTGTAGACCGGCTTCCTGAACAGCCCGAAGGGCAGGGCAACACCCACGAGAACGAGCACGATCCCGACAACGAGCAGACGCCGTCTCTGCAAGATATACAGGATCTCCGAGAGCGAAGGATCGTCCCGCGCCCCTCCCCGCCAACCACTAGTAGATG
>CADDZK010000205.1 GCA_902812425.1 Actinomycetota bacterium | reverse complement strand
TGGGAGGCGGCCGAGAGAAGCGGGGGAGAGGGGCTCCAAGAAGCGCGAGCTTTCCTGCGGCAGATCTTTCCCAATCTCCTCCTTTGGCATCGCTACCTCATGACCCACAGGGACCCAGAGGAATCCGGGTTGGTCACCATCTACCACCCGTGGGAGAGCGGCACCGATAACTCCCCCCGCTGGGACGAGCCCCTCTCGAACGTCGAGGTCGGCGATCTACCACCCTATCCTCGCTACGACCTCACGCACGTCGCGGACCCTTCTGAGAGGCCAACGGGCGCCGATTACGACCGCTACCTTTGGTTGGTGAAACTGATCAAGAAGGCCGGCTGCGACGAGAGAGACATCTACCGGTCCCATCCGTTCTTGGTCAAGGATGCCCTCTTCAGCGCGATCTTGGTGGCGGCGAACGAAGCCCTGCTGGAGATCGCCGCATTGGTAGGGGCGTCCAGCGGGGAATATGCCCGGATCGCCAGTTGGATCGCCCGCGGACATCAGGGGCTAAATAGCTTGTGGGATCCCGAACTCGGCCTGTCTCTCGATCACGATTTGCGGACCGGGAGGCAGTTGAGGACGCGCACCGTGGCGGGGTTCGCGCCGCTGATAGCGGGGCGGCAGGGCCCCGGACGGCACGAAGCCCTCATCGCCACGCTAGATTCGTCCGCGTTCCTCGGCCATCCCTGGTTGCGTTGGCCCGTGCCGCCGAGCACGAGCCCCCTCGACGAGGGATTCCACCGGCGCAGCTACTGGCGGGGACCAACGTGGCCGGTGGTCAACTGGCTCTTGTGGTGGTCGCTGCTCCGAGCCGGAGAAACGCAGCGAGCCGAGGGCCTACGTCAGGCATCTCTACGGCAGATCGCGAGTAGCGGTTTCGGAGAGTACTTTGACCCCTTCGTCGGCGAGTCCCTCGGCGCGGCCGACCAGTCTTGGACCGCTGCGGTCACACTGGACTGGTTGGCGAACGCACCCCGCCAAGAAGAGAGAGAGGTGGCGTAGGAGGTGCCTGAAGGAGCGAGCCACGAGCCCTCAGCTACGCCCTTTCGGCAGCCGAATCCGAGCTGTGCAGAGTGCCAAGCTTGAGGAAGGACTTAACTACCTTGTGTCTGCCGTGTCTTTGGACTACAAGGCGCGGACACTTTCGGCTGCGGTGCACAGAGCAGGGGGTGGCCAGCCGGCTGCAGGTACTTCTTACAGTTAGGCAACGGATTGGATGGCGAGGCTGACGATAGTGCCTGATTGCGTTGCGAGGAAGGGCGCAAAATCAGTACTGAAGAGTGCTGAACGAAATGCACACGCGTACTTTTGACACCACTCTGACACCACCGGGAACGCAATGCGGTGCAACGCTGGGCAAGCCGGAGAAAGAAATACCCCTTAGGAATGCGGAATTTGCAACCCCCTGCATATCCCTGCAACGCGTGATGGATCACTCGTAATGAGCAGGGGTAAGCGGTTCGAGTCCGCTCGTCGGCTCTCTCTAATTGGCGTAGGTAAAGCGAATGCTCGGGTAGAGTTGAGCCCCCAGATTACTACCGAGGGCTCTTGACAGTAACTTTGACAGTTACTAATCCTACGAGAGGAGAGCATCCATCGCCGATGCCGCCTTTTCCTGCATGGCGGGCAGGACGTGAGAGTACACATCCATGGTGACGGTAACGCTGGAGTGGCCAAGGATCTCTTGTATCACTTTTACGGGAACTCCATCGGAAAGGAGTAGGGTGGCGCATGCATGGCGCAGATTGCGGAAGCGTATATTTGGGAGACCTTCACTTCTGAGGAGTGGCTTGAAGCTCCGGCTTACGACGTTTGATGGATCGAGGAGGGTGCCGATGGTGCTTGTGAAGACAAGATCTGGATCCTTCCAGAACCCATTCCTCGACGTTATGTCTCTAGCCTGCCTCACTCTGTGGGCTTTGAGAGCTTCGATGGCCGTCTTCGTGAGCCGGATGGTGCGGCTTTTCTTGTTTTTGGTAGGGCCGATGATCATGCCTGAGTCGCCCCTCGACCTCTGTACCTGCCTTCTCACCGTGAGTCTGGCAGCCCCGAGGTCCGCGTCCTCCCATCTGAATGCTAGCAACTCGGCCTGGCGGCAGCCGCAGGTGACAGCAAGGACAAAGAGGGCTTCCAGACGATCCTGCTTCGCCGCTTTTAGAAACCGCCTGACCTCATCGAGAGTGAAGACTTGGATATCCTTCTGATCTACACGGGGACGGCTGGCTCCCTCGGCGACGTTGCGGGGTACTAGTCCACGTACGACACCCTGCTTCAAGCTCTTCGTAGGACAGCGTGCGCATATCGGATGGTCGCAGGCGAAAGCCCTTTTGCCATCATGGAGCGGTACAGGTTCTCCACGTCCTCCAGTTTGAGCGTGTTGAGCTTCTTCTTCCCGAGCCTCGGTACGATATGGTTCCGTATCTGGGAGAAGTAGTTGTGGTAGGTGCGGTGAGCCACCTCGCCCCTCACAACGTTCGCCATCCACCACCCGAGGTACTCGGCGACGGTAATGCGACCAGCCTGGCCGAGGAGTCCAGCTTCAGCCCGAGCCATCTCCTCCTTGAGCTTCTTGAGTGCTTCCTGTTGGGTGTTGGCGTAGATGTAGCGTATACCCGCTCCCGAAGCCTCTGGAACCTTGAACTGTCCAACCCACCGTCCGTCGCTCTTGCGCCTGTAGATGCTTCCTTCTCCGTTGATGCGCTTCTTAGGTCTCTTTACTATGATGTTTCTCCTCTCCTCGGTTACTCAGCGATCTCGTATATTCGTAGTCGTGCTATGTTCCAATAATAACGCCGAAGGTGCCGGGTATCCTGACGTTATGGTCGGTACCAGTTCATCTAGCGGGGGAGGGGAAGAGGGATTCACAGGTAGGGCTGCTATAGGCTACGACCACGGCTACGACGCAGAGATTTTCTACCTGGGTCTTGCTCTCGATCCTGCCTATGTTGAGGGGTGGGTCGAGGGCTGCCTGGAAAGGATCGGTGAGGACGATCCGGGCGAGGAACAGGTTTTCCGAGACCTATGGGAGGATGACACCCAGAGGGAAGTGGTTATCGAGTCCCTCAAAGCCGACTGCCAGGTCAGGACGGGGCGGCCTGTGGAGTACTGATCCTCCAGTTCTGTGGCTCCCATGGAGATTATCCTTTGTAGAGCCTCTGCTGCCTCTTGTTCTTCTGGTAGTTGATCGAGTAGGCAAGCAGTCCCAACCAGACGAGAACTATCAGCCAGAAGAGGAAGCCGCCGTTTATGGCCGCCATTACGAAGAAGACTAGCAGGAGTACGAAGCCCAGCAAGATAGCTCCCGCGTAACCCCAAACGAGGGAGTTTCCTAACGGTCTCATATTCCTCATGAACTGCCCGAAGGAATCGTTGGGTATGTATGATCTCCTCTGGCCGTCCCAGTAGTACTCGTAACCCCTTTCATCCCTGTAGTGACCAGGTGGTTTATTCGTGAGCATCACCCCCAAGGCTGCGACCTTTAGTCTGTAGATCTTCAGTATACAGGACCCTACTTTCGGCCCATCATGGTGGCCGAGAGGAATTTGGTGAAACGCTTTGGGGAGGTGGTGCGAAGGCTCCGTTCAGAGCGGGGCTTCTCGCAGGAGTCCTTCGCTCAGAGGTGCGGTCTCCACAGAACCTACATCGGCATCATCGAGAGGGGTGAGAAGGCCGTAACCATAGTAACCGCCGACAAGATAGCTAGGGCTCTCGGAATGAACCTGGCTGACCTGTTCTCGGAGTTAGAGCAGGATAGGAGAGCCTCTGGCCGCTGAGATTCATCATCGCAAGTATGCCCTCACAGAATACCCCGTCTGTTAAGCGATCTCAGGGACTCCACCGTGAAGAGCGAATACTGATACTAGCAAGGGCCGCCTGGATAATAGATCCCGCTCTGAGAGCAGCCGGTCGCTTTCCTCTGGTGGCTTGGTAGGACTTGTCCGGGTATACTTGCTACCTTCCTGTATTCTGAGATGAGCGGAGAACCGGCGGGGATGAACCCTAAAGAGCCTGATCCAAACAACCCAATGGATGGCACTGCTCATAGAATCCAATACGATAGGCTCGACGAGCGCAAGAGGGCCGAGAAGAGGGTTAGCTTCCAGGCACAGCTGCTCGATGCTGTAGGACAAGCAGTCATCGCCACCGATTCCCAAGGGAAAGTCATCTACTGGAATAGGGGAGCAGAGGATCTCTACGGGTGGTCGCAACAGGAGGCGATCGGACGCTCTATCGTGGAGCTCACGCCTTCAGAGGAACTGATAGAGCGAGCCGAAGAGGTCATGGGTGATCTGATGGCTGGAAAGAGCTGGACGGGGGAGTTCACGGTCAGGCGCAGGGACGGGACTTCTTTCCCTGCCCTGGTCACCGACACTCCAGTGCTCGACGAAGCAGGAAACGTGGCGGCCATCATCGGTGTCTCTACGGACATCACCGACATCAAAGACACCGATGAGTTACGCCGTAGCGAGGAGCGCTTCAGACTATTGGTGGAGGGGGTGAAGGACTACGCCATCTTCATGCTGGACCCCGAGGGACATATCAGCAGTTGGAACGCTGGAGCGCAGCGCATAAATGGCTACACATCAGAGGAGATCCTAGGTAGGCACTTCTCACTCTTCCACACATCCGAAGATGTTGAGCGCGGACACCCCGAGGAGGAGTTACGTATTGCAAAGGAGCGCGGAAGCTTCGAAGAAGAAGGCTTGAGGGTGCGAAAGGACGGAGAGCGTTTCTGGGCGAGCGTACTTGTCACTGCCTTATTCGACGAGGAGGGCAATCTCAGGGGCTTCTCCAAGGTGGTGCGTGACATCACAGAGCGTAAAGAGGCTGAGGGAGTACTCAGGGAGAGTGAGGAGCGCCTCCGCAGACTGGCCGATGCGGCCTTTGAGGGTATCCTCATTTCCGAGAAGGGTGTGATCTTGGAGATCAACCACGCACTCACCGAAATGCTCGGATACGGGTTGGCGGAGATGGTCGGCAGATCCGCCCTAGAGTTCATAGCACCACAACACCATGATCTGGTGCGTCAGAAGATCGCTTCCGGGAACGAAGAGCCCTACGAGATAACAGGGGTAAGGAAAGATGGTACCCTCCTCGATCTTGAAGTTAGAGGTAGAGCTTATTCATACCAGGGACGCATGGTACGCGTCACTGCAGTACGGGACATAACCGAACGTAAGAAGGCCGAGAAGCTACTTGAGCATCAAGCCTTCCACGATGCACTGACCGATCTACCCAACCGGCAGCTTCTCCTGGATCGCCTGGGACATGCCCTACGTCGTACTAGAAGGCGGTGGGGTCGTCGAGTAGCGGTTCTGCTGATGGACCTAGACAACTTCAAGAGCATAAACGACTCTTTCGGACATGAGACGGGAGATCTCTTACTAGTGGTGGTGGCCGAGCGCCTCAAGAGGTGCTTGAGACCTGAGGATACCCTAGCCCGTTTCGGGGGAGATGAGTTCGTAGTGCTGCTTGAGGATGCCACTGGCCCCGACGAAGCGGTGTGGGTAAAAGAGCGGATCACTGAAGCATTCAAGAGGCCGTTCGTAGTTGAAGGTCGGCAGTTATACGTCTCCGCCAGCACTGGTATAGCGCTCGGTGAGGACCGTGCCGAGAGCCCTGAAGAGCTACTCAGGAAAGCCGATACGGCTATGTATGAGGCGAAGTCTGAGGCTGGTGCCTTTGGACACCGCGTCTTTGATCCAGACATGCACAAGCAGGTCCTGAACCGCCTGAGATTGGAGACCGATCTCAGAAGAGCCATAGAACAAGGAGAGTTTTACCTGTTGTACCAGCCCAAGGTCCGTCTCGGGAGGGAGGATACGATCGCTGAGGTAGAGGCACTCTTGCGATGGGAGCATCCTCAAAGAGGTCCTCTCCTGCCCGAGGAGTTCATCTCGCTGGCCGAGGAGACGGGCCTTATCGTTCCTCTGGGGAGGTGGATCCTGAAGGAAGCCTGCCGCCAGGTGAAGGAGTGGCAGGATCGCTACCCTATGCTTCCGCCCCTCGTCGCCTGCGTTAACGTTTCAGCAGGGCAACTTCTGTATCCTGATCTGCGCCACAACGTTGGCGCGGCGCTTAAGGAGTGCGGTATCGAGGCGAGAAGTCTTGTACTGGAGATCACCGAGAGCGCCTTAGTGAAGGATATAAATGCAAACATGACCATATTGAAGGAACTGAGGGAGTTAGGGGTCAGATTCGCCGTAGACGACTTCGGCAGCGAGTACTCTTCCCTCTCTTACCTGATGCGGCTGCCTGTGGACTTCGTAAAGATAGATAAGACGTTTGTGGGGGGTCTCGGGGAGGATCCAAAGGTGGCGGTAATCGTGGAGGCGATAATCTCACTGGTCCACTCGCTGGGTTTGGAGGCTGTAGGGGAAGGGGTAGAGAGTGCCGAGCAGTTGATGTACCTCAGGAGTATGGGCTGCGACCTCGCCCAAGGCTTCTATCTCTCCGGAGCGATGCCGAGCGAAGAAGTAGACCGTCTGCTGGCGGATCAACTGATACCTTGAACCCTTGCCATTCTACAGGAAACCCTTCGTTATGGGGCTGCCTCGGAAGAGACGAAGTCTTGAGCTAAGGGCTATGGAAGGATCACTGAGCCAGACTGTACTGAGACCACCGAGGGTAGATAAGCTTTGGCAAATGGTCTGTCGAGAATTCTGTAGAGTATATGAACTGGGTGTACTCTGTAGTCGAGGTTGAGATCCTACATGATGCCTGGATTTTAGATGAGCCCGTTGATTTCTTGAGAGATGGATGTGTCATGCACATGACGTTGTGGATAACCTTACGAATACCGTGGATAACCGTATGCCTTAGACCGAGAGCTTGAACCTATGATGAAGGTTTACATCTTACTCTTGGCTGGCGAATTCATAGGTTGACCGGGGACACCGAAGGATTAAGCTCTCGGGTCCCCGTCCCTTGAGACGGTCCGAATAACGATGCAGGAGGTAGAGCTTGCCAGCAAGCCGACCGGAGCCAGATACCTACACCATAGACGAGACGATAAGGGTACCTGTACTACTTAGGGACGAGGAGGGCGTGGCCCGCGTCAGAGCTATCGCAGCCTCCCGTACCAGGTGCTCCTTCTGCAGACGGCACCCTCGCTGGTAGCGCTCGTCGAACTCGTCGATGTCTGTGCTTACCCGCACGGTCTCAGAGAGGTGGTAGTAGCCATCTTCGAGGCAGACGTAGTTCACGGCCTCAGAAGAGGGGCATCCGCTAAGGAGCTTTCTGAGGCCGTGGATGGCTGAGTTAAGAGACCAGCGGGCTTTTTTGAGGTTGGACTCAGGCCAGAGCCAACCCATAAGGTGATCCTGGGAGACGGGACGCTCTCTGTTTGCCATCAGGT
>CADDZK010000204.1 GCA_902812425.1 Actinomycetota bacterium | reverse complement strand
CTAGGGCTCACCGAAGGAAGGATCTCCCAGATACTGAGTCGGGCACTCGGCAAGCTCAGAGAGCACTCCACTTGGAGAGCAGCGCGCTAGCATGCGCTCCGCTAGCAGGGGCTCGAGAGACAGGCCCTAGGGCTTGGCAGCATCCTCGCTCTCCGGAGCCGGCGCGGCGTCACTCTCAAGCAGGACCTGCGCCAACTCCTCAGCCGGCAAGGAAAAGACGCCACGGTCGAGCAGCTCTGCCCGGATCAGATCTATCCAGCCCTGCAATACACGTCGGCGGTAGCTAACCTTGCGCTCTTCTTTGCATAGTCGCTCCAGGTGCGCCTTGAGTTCGTCGGCCGAAAGAGTCGTAAGGTCTTCGGACTCAAGCCAGTCGAACCCACGTGCTGCCGCTTCCTCTTCGGGCCGCTGCTCGCTCATGGGCGGAAGTATAACTTGCGCGCAAGTCGCAGAACAGAAACCCACGCCCCTTGGGAAACACTCAGTGCAGCGTCCACCATATGGCTTGAGCCGACGTGTGGCGTATCCGCAATGCTTGAAGACGCCTCTGTCCGCCTGAGCACTGACGACCGCGGTCGTCCCTTGAGATTTTTTCGACGTTCACCCTCGATCTGGGGCACTCAAAGTTCCTATGTTTGGTACGGTGTACGCTGGCGAGTGCGGGCGGTTATGCGGGAGGAACCCGATGGAGGTTCGCGGCAAGGTCGCCCTCGTGACGGGCGGTGGAGCGGGGATAGGTCGCGCGGTGGCCGTGAAGCTTGCCCGAGAGGGGGCATCCGTCGTGGTCACAGACGTGGACGAGCAGGCGGGGGACGGCACGGTCCGCGAGATAGACTCCGGGGTTGGAAGAGCGGCGTTATTCCGCGCCGACGTGACTTCCGAGGCCGACGCGCGCGGGATGATCACCTTCGCCGAGGAGGAGTTCGGCGGCCTGGACGTGCTCGTGAACAACGCTGGAGGCGTCTCCGAGCCGTACTTCCCGGACGGCGAACCCGGGCACTGGGGGCGCGCCATAGACCTCAACCTGCGCGGCGTGATGCTTGGGATACACTTCGGCGTACGGGCGATGGAGAGGCGCGGGGGAGGCGCGATCGTCAACGTCTCGTCGGTGGGCGGGATTGGCTTTGGGCCCTACGACAAGCCCGAGTACGGCGCGGCCAAGGCCGGGGTCGTCCGCCTCACCGCTTCGCTGGCAACCCTCAAGAGGAGGATGGGCGTCCGCGTCAACTGCGTCTGCCCGGGGCTGGTGGACACGCCGGCCTCCAGGCGGGAGCGTGCCCGGATGACCCCCGAGGAGCAGGAGGGGTTGCCGCCCGTCCCGCTGCGGCCAGAGGAGATAGCCGACGCCGTCTTGATGCTCGTTGAGGATGAAACGATGGCCGGCCGCGTGATGATATGGCGGGAAGGCGAGCCCTGGCAGCTCGTCCCACCCAGTTCGCTCTACTGAAGGGACCGTGGTCGCGCAGCGTTGGCTAAGGTCAGCGGTTGCCTTATTCACCTGAGTGCGTGGAAGGAGTCTTCTGCGAACTTCGCCTTGACGGCGTTCTCAGAAGTACATATAGCCCGTTTTCCTGAGATCGTTACAAGAATCTCGACGATGGTTGCTCGTGACGGTTGCCGTAACGCTTGGGAGACGGTGCTGCTGTAGAGTGGTGCCGTGACGACAGGAGCAAGCCAGCAGGAGCCAAGCCATGATAGGCGAAGCCCCCGTGCCGCCCCTTGGCTAGCATGGTCTCTCGCCGGTCTCAGCGTGGCCCTTTTCTTGGCCAGCATCCCGCTGTTCGTACTCGCCCGTTCGGCACACGTCCCCAGCGGTTGGGGGGCCGACCTCTCCGCAGGCGGACTCTTGGGAGGTGCAGCCTTCCTGATCTTCCCGCTCTTGGGTGCCCTCATCGCCGCCAGCCATCCCCGCAACCCGATGGGTTGGATCCTGTTGGCCGAGGGTCTCCTGTGGACGCTTGGCGATACGCTCAACTACTACGCCCTCTGCGGTGTGGCAAGACCGGGCTCGGTCCCCTTTCCCTTGGGGGTCGCCGGGATAAGCAATTGGCTGTGGGTGCCCACCGTGGGGCTTTTGCCAACTTACGTGTTTCTGCTGTTCCCCGACGGGAGGCTACCGTCCAGGAGATGGCGTCCGCTGGCCTGGCTGTCTGGGGTGACGATCTTCCTGGTTAGCGCTCTTGTCGGACTCACCCCCGAGCCGTTGCAAAACCTCGGAGGCAGACGCAGCCCGTTCGGGATCCTGGTGTTCCCCTGGTTGAAGTTCGCGCCGTATGTACTCGTACCGCTGTTTCTCTTGTGCATGCTCCTCTCCGTTCTCAGCCTGGTAATGCGTTACCAGCGTTCGAGGGGCGAGGAGCGGCAGCAGATCAAGTGGATAGCGTTCGCCGCCGCGGTGGTGGGGCTGCTGTACCTGATCGCCATGATCGGCTCGTTCGTCTACCCGCAGGAGACCTGGTTTGCCCCAGGGTCGCCCCTTTGGCAGAGCTTCCTGGAATACACGGCGCTGCTAAGCTTTATCCTGGTCCCGATCGCGGTCGGCGTCGCGATGCTGCGCTATCGCCTCTACGACATAGATCTCATCATCAACCGCGCCCTCGTCTACGGCTCGCTTACGGTCGTGCTGGCCGCCACCTACGAGGTCGCCATAGTGGCGCTCCAGGAGGCTTTCCGCGCCCTAACCGGCCAGGGCTCCACCCTGGCTATTGTGGCCTCGACCCTGGCCATAGCCGCCCTGTTCCACCCCGCAAGACGGCGCATCCAGGGATGGATCGACCGTCGCTTCTACCGCCGCAAGTACGACGCGGCCAAGACCCTTGAGGCCTTCTCGGCCAAGTTACGCGAGGAGACGGACCTAGGAACGCTAGGCGAGCACCTGATAGGGGTGGTGGGCGAGACGATGGAACCCACGCACGTCTCCTTGTGGTTGCGCCCCGACTCGGCGCCCGGGGACAGCCTAGTCCCCTAGAGCACAGCACCTTATTCACCCAAGTGCGAGGAAGGAGTCTCCTCCGAAGTCCGTATCCAGCATCCTGTATAACCCTATCTAATAAGGGAGAAGCGGGCTCTCAAGTTCTCCTGAGTACCATGACCTCATCACAACATGTGGGAAGCCTGCATAAAGATTCGCCGTGCCCGACACCGCTGCTGTTGACACCACTTTTGACACCACTCAGCGCGCAACACGCAGCAAACACGAGCAACCGCCAGCAACCGCCAGCAAAGAAGTTGGCTAATCTAAGGCGATTCTGCAACATTAGGCAATCCCCAGAAACAGGTGTCGGCGGATTGTGGCTCCGAAGGTCGAAGGTCCGTGCGATTGGACCTGCCGTCAGACTATAGCTGTTGCTCGTCCTGATACCACCCTGATACCACCGGGAGGGCAATACGGTGCAACGGCTCGCAACCCGGAGCAGAGAAAACCGCTTAGATATGGGGGATATGCAACCCTGAGCAAACCCCTGCAACACATGATGGATCACTCGTAATGACCAGGGGTAAGCGGTTCGAGTCCGCTCGTCGGCTTCGTCTTTTCGCGAGCCTTGAACGCTCTCTTGCGGTTCCCACTAGAATTAATCTTCAACGGGGCACAGAGACTCCCTGCTAACACGTTTGTGTACTAAGGAGGAAATGCGTGGCAGGACATCTTGATGGAAAGGTGGTGCTAATTACAGGGGCGAGCAGTGGCATAGGTGAGGCAACGGCGCGCCTAATAGCAGAGCAGGGTGCGCTACCGGTGCTTGCAGCACGCCGCATCGACCGGCTGGAGAAGATCGCAAAGGAGCTGGATGGCGCTCTGTCTATCCAAGCTGACGTGCGCGACCCCAAGCAGGTACACCACCTGGTCGAGACGACCATGAAACATCACGGTCGTATTGACGTGCTCATCAATAACGCAGGCCAAGGCTTGCACCTCCCATTCGAGCAGGTCTCTTTGGCCGACCTCGTAGCGATCACGGAGTTGAACTTCTACGCACCTCTTGTAGCCATGCAGGCGGTCGTGCCGATCATGCGTGAGAGGGGTGGGGGAGTAATCGTCAACGTCAGTTCAGGGTCGTCGCGGATGGTACTCCCCGGTGTGGGGACTTACGCGGCCACTAAGGCGGCGCTCAACATGCTCTCGCTGGTCGCTAGAGAGGAGCTTGCCCCCGATGGCATCCTCGTCTCCTTGGTCTACCCTTCAGTCACTGCCACAGAGTTCCACGAGAAGTTGCGTGCTGGATCTATGGGGTCGGGAGGTGGTGGGCTCACTCCGCACAGCCCACGCTACGTTGCAGAGGCGATCGTCCGGGCGATCCTTACTGGCGAGGCTGAGGTCGTCATCCCCCACGGTCCCGAACGCCCGGAGGAGATGGAGATCCCAGACTCCGAAGCATGAGCAGAGGCGGGTATCCTGACGCTAGATCCGAGGCATGAGGGGTGACGTCCTCCACGTTGAGTGATTCAGGCCGCGCTGGGCGATCTAGGCTCGGTTACGCTTGTCGAGGGAGATATGCAAACTAGCTACCTGCATTCGGGCGCGGTTTTCTACAGGCTTCGCCGAGATAGTTCCAAAGAGCGCCATATGAGGGATATGCCGTGCGAATTGAGGCATGTCGGCTGGTCTCACTGCGTACTAGGGGGAGGAAACCACAGCCCCTCTCGTCCAGTACGTCGGTCAGGGAGTCGGGGGATCCTCGTAGAGCTTGGAAGCACTGGGGCGGGTGAGGCGGTCGATGGCCCAGTCGGCTAGCACCTGCGCTCTGTTGAGGTTGTAACCAAGCTCCTTGAGGTAGACGAGCCTCCAGACGGCCTCCCCAACGATCCCGCTGAACTTGACGCCCAAGATGTCCGTTAAGGCGCTCGTGCTTCCCAGGTCGACAAGCTGACCCAGCGACCTGTAGCTGAAAGGTTTTAGGGGGTTGCCCTGGATCTCCGCCGCGAGGTTATGACCCGCGACTGCGCCTTCCTGCTCCGCCGACTGCGCCAGCGCCGGCAGGCGCTCCCCGCCCTCGATGCTGATACAGTCGCCCACGGCGTAGACCCTGGGCCTATCCTTAACACGCAGATACTCGTCCACAAGGACATGCCCGCGAGCGTCCTTCGGCACGTCCAGGTTGTTCACCAGCACCCCCGGCTCGACGCCTGCCGCCCAGACCGCGGTGCGTGCCGGGATGGTGCGTCCATCAGCGAGCACCACGGCGTCGGGCCGAATCTCCGTGACTTTGGTATCGTTCATGACCTCTATATTCTGGGAGGCGAGCCGGTGGATTGCGGCGTTGGCCAGAGAGGCGTCAATCTCTTTGAGGATGCGCTCGCCGGAGTTTATGAGGACTAGGCGTACACGGTCGAAGTCGACGTCGGGGTAATCGGGTTTGAGAACGTTATGGATGAGGTCGTGGGCGCCTGCGGCACCCTCTACCCCAGTCGGACCTCCCCCGACGAAGACGAAAGTTAAGAGCGCGTCGTCGTGATTGCCTCGCGCCCATTGGGCATCCTCGAAGCGGTCGATAATGGTGTTACGGACCTGCAGGGCCTCCCTCAGTCCTTTGAGGTCTATGGCGTTCTCTTGGACGCCTTTGGCGTTGAAGAAAGCTGTGCGGCTGCCAGGGGCGAGGACGAGGAAGTCGTAGGGAAAGGTGCCCTTGTTCGATAGCACTTCGCGCGCTTCGAAGTTCACACCTTCAACTTCTGTCTGGTTGAAATCTACTCCTAAAGGCGTAACGATGCTCCGGATCGCGTGGGCCAAGTGACCGATCTCCACGTTCGATGAAACGACCTTCGGCACCATCGGGTAGAAGGTGGTGAAGTTCACCCGGTCCAGGAGGACTGCGCCTACCTCTTCGCTCCCGTTGAGGGCGTGCACCAGCTTTCCCACCGCCGTTATTCCCCCGAATCCCCCTCCCACTACCAGCACCTTCGTCGGCGCGTCTAAGTAGTGCACGTTTAAAGGCTTCGGTTTACGCAACGCGTCGTACACTTTCAGGGCGGCCAATCCTCCGGCGAGCGACGTAACCGCCGCAAGTGTCCCTTTCATCAAGCTCCTCCGCTCGGCAACACGTTGGCCGAACTAGTCTACCTTAGAGATATCCGTGGCGAAGGTTCGGCGAATTGCGCTGCCGCCTAGTGGTCGGCTACCCAAGCCCTCTACCGTCAACTGGAAGTCGACGTTGGTACAAGGTGGACCTTGGACGATATTGACACCACTCTGACACCACCGGGAACGCAATTCGATGCAACACGGGGCAAGTCAGAGACGCGCGAAACAGTTCCTTCGACGTACTGCAACCGTACTGCAACCGGGTTGGTACGGGCCGGTACGCACTGGTACTAGCGACACCGCGATGGTCGAGATTTTGGCTTTAGTAAGCTACGCACCGACATGTGATGGTACGGACCAGGATAGCCGCATGCCAACTCGTAATAAGCAGGTCAGCGGTTCGAGTCCGCTCGTCGGCTCTCCCCGCAATCAACTCAGCAATCAACACTAGATAGGTGAGATACTCCGAACAACGAAAGCTTCCGGCTGCGCGCAGGAGCCCTTGACGCCACTTGGCGAACGCGGTGGACGAGCCCGACTGCCGTACCGGGGCAACTATTTAGAATGTGGGCAAAGAGTCTCTGGGGGTGGAAGATGCGACACGCGATTCTGGGAGCGGGAGGGGTGGGCGGACTCGTAGGCGGCGCGCTGGCGAGGGCCGGACATCCGGTGACACTGCTCGTGCGGCCCGGCCGCGCAAAACAATACCGCGAGCGACTGAGCGTCCAGAGCCGGTCTCTCGGCAGCTTCGAGGCCCCCGTACGGGTTGCCGAGCATCTCGGTGAGCCTTCGGACGTGGTCTGGATTACGGTCAAGGCCACGGCGCTGGAGGCGGCGCTCGACGCCGTCTCTCCGGAGGAGCTCGGGGATCGCGTCATGGTGCCACTGCTCAACGGCGTCGATCACGTCGAACTGCTGCGCGAGCGTTACGGTGCCGAGCGGGTCTTGCCGGGGACCATACGTGTCGAAGCCGAGCGGGCAGGGCCGGGACGGATCAGGCAACTCTCCGCTTTTGCCGACGTGCAGGTCGCGCCGGGGTCGGCCACGCGAGCGCGGGCTGAGGTCTTGTGCGAGGAGCTGCGCGGCGCGGGCTTGGGCTGCGAAGTGCGAGACGACGAGGACACGATGCTCTGGAGCAAGCTCTGCTTTTTGGCACCCTTTGCGCTGGCGACAACCGCGTCGGGGGGAGCGCTCGGGGCCGTTCGCTCGGACCCACGTTGGTGGGCCCGCTTGCTGGCGTGCGTCGAGGAGGCTTGCGCCGTTGGTGTCGCCAAGGGTGCCGAGGTCTCCCCCGAGCCGATCGTCGCTATGTTCGAGGGGCTACCAGAAGGGTT
>CADDZK010000203.1 GCA_902812425.1 Actinomycetota bacterium | reverse complement strand
GCCGGACTCAAAATTCGGTTCCCTTCGGGGAGTGAGGGTTCGAGTCCCTCCTCCGGCACGACGAATGAAACACCCGCAAAAGTAGGGTTTTCTAGTCCGCGTTACGAGGTCACCCGGGGTCTTTGCGCTCGGGCGTTGGTGACAGTTTCAGTGACAGGAGGCCCGCCTTTCAATACGGAACGCCATTCGCTGCGCACTCCCATTGCAGGGCCAGCCGCGGAGGGGAGCTACAAAGCCGCTGGCGCGGAGAATCTCGGAGACCTTGCGTCACCGGAACCGTCGTTCATGGAACACGGGCAGATCCGCACGCTCTTCCATGACTTGTTCTTCCACAGGCAACCGCCCTCATGAGAATGCACTGTGGCCTGTGATCTCGCGCCCGACTATAAGAGAGTTAATGGAGTCGGTGCCCTCATAGGTGTAGACGGCCTCCATATCAGCCCAGTGGCGGGCGACGTGGTACTCATAGAGGATGCCGTTGCCACCCACGATGTCGCGGGCGTCGAGGCAGATCCTCCTAGCCATACGGGCATTGTTCATCTTTGCAAGCGAGGCAGCAACGTCCGTCATCTTTCCTGCTTCAGCGTGCCTGCCGAGCTGTATACACAGGAGGAACATTGCGGTAATGTCGGCAAGCATCTTAGCGAGCTTGTCCTGCACGAGCTGGAAAGAGGCGATGGGCCTGCCAAACTGCTTGCGCTCTCTGGCGTAGGCAAGCGCCGCCTCGTATGCCGCTAAGGCGTGTCCCAGAGACTCCCACGCGACGCCACACCGGACGACGGCAAGGGCCTTGGTGGTGTCCTTGAAGGACTTCGCTCCAGGCAAGCGGTTCTTCTCAGGCACCCGCACCCCGCCAAGCGTGATATCCGCCTGGATGCCTGGCCTCTTAGACGCCTTGCCCGTTATCTCCGACGTCGTAAGACCTGGCGTCCCCTGCTCGACAAGGAATCCTCCGAGTTCGTCGTTCTCGTCGCGGGCCCAGACGATGATCACATCCGCAACCGTGCCGTTGCCGATCCAGCGCTTCTCGCCCTCTATAACGTACTCGTCGCCCTCGCGACGGGCCTTCGTCTCGAGCATCACGGCGTCTGATCCGTGCTCCGGTTCGGTGAGGGCGAAAGCTCCGAGCTTCTCTAGACGAGCCATGCCTGGGATCCACTTCTCTTTCTGACCCTCGCTGCCGAGGTTGGCGATGGTGTTTATGGCGAAGCCTGAAGTCGCCCCGAAGAACGTGTAGATGCTCCCGTCACCCCGCGCGAGTTCCATGGCCGCGAGCCCGGCCCCGACCGGGCTGAGCCCCGCGCAACCGTATCCTTTTGTGGTGTCACCACAGATACCGAGCGCCGCCAGCTTCGGGACCAGTTGGAACGGGAACTCACCCCGCTCCCAGCAGTCGGCCATGATCGGGATGACCTCGGCGTCCGAGAACGCCCTTACGCGCTCGCGGACCTCGCGCTCCTTCCCGGTTAGCAGACCGTCGAGTCCGAAGAGGTCAGGATACAAGGTGGAGTGCACATCGCTCACGTATTCACCTTGGAGCCATCCTGATGGCTCCATCGAGACGAATTACCTCACCGTTGAGCATCTGATTCTCGACGATATGTTTCGCGAGCGCCGCATACTCCTCCGGCCTGCCGAGCCTCGGAGGGAATGGCACCTGCTTGCCAAGGGACTCCTTCGCGTCCTCGGGGAGCGCCGCGAGCATCGGCGTCTCGAAGATGCCGGGGGCTATCGCCACCACCCTAATGCCGCTGGAGGCGAGTTCGCGTGCCACGGGGAGCGTTAGCGCGACTACGCCGCCTTTAGATGCTGCGTAGGCGGCCTGCCCGATCTGACCGTCGTAAGCAGCGACGCTCGCGGTGTTGATGATGACGCCACGCTCGCCTCCCTCGTCCGGCTCGTTATCGGCCATCTTGAAAGCGGCGAGGCGGATGACGTTGAAGGTACCCACGAGGTTTATCTGAACCGTCTTCGTGAAGAGTTCCAGATCGTGGACACCCTTCTTCCCGACGACCTTCGCAGCAGGACCTATTCCGGCGCAGTTCACGACCCCGTTCAGGGTGCCGAAGGTTTCCACCGCCGAATCAAGCGCGTCCTGCACGCTCTCTTCTTCCGTGACGTCGGTGCGGACAAACTTTGCGCCGCTCCCAATCTCCGTGGCCGTATGTCCGCCGGCCTCCTCATTGACGTCGGCCAAGACGACGCGCGCCCGGCTCTGCGCGAGGAGGCGGGCCGTCGCCGCCCCGAGGCCCGAGCCGCCACCTGTAATAAGGAAAGTGCTGTCCTCTACCTGCAAAGCTTGTCCTCCCTTTGGTCCACTAGTCCTCCACACGCACGACGAGGGCCGCTCCGGAGTCACCTGCGGCGCAGCCGGTGAAGAGGCCTATACCGCCGCCCCGTAGCCTGAGCTCCTCAATCATCTCCGCGATCAGACGCGCTCCCGTCGGCCCTTGGGGGTGGCCGAAGATGAGGCTGGACCCATAGTTGTTCATGTCCTTTATTTGCACCCCCATCTGCCTGGCGAAGTACGCGTCGTTGACGGCGAACGGGTTGTGCGTCTTTATGACGTCAACGCCGGAGATGGGGATGCCTGCGTCGGCGAGGGCCATCTCGGCGGCCGGGACAGGGGCCTTGGGCATCCTGGCTTTGCCGACCCGCGCGAACCCGGTGGCGAGCAGCCGGACGACACCTTCGTCGTAGGAGATCCCGCGTGCCCTCTCCTCACCTGTGATGATCATACCCGCCGTCCCGTCCGCCGGGTGCGTCTGGGAACCGAAGGTGACAACGCCACCTTCTGTCACAGGCTTGAGCTTCGCAAGGCCCTCCCTGGTAGTCGGGAAGACACCGAAGTCCTCGTCCACGATGATCGGGTCCTTGCGCCTCTGCGGGATGGTGACGGGGACCATGTACCTCTTCTGAAACTCGCGGTCGTTCTCCAAGGCGTTCTGATACTGCTCGTAGCGCAACGCGGTGATGTCGTCGAGCTCCTCGCGGCTTATCTCTTCCTCCGCGGCGACGAGCTCGCCTGTGGTCGCCATCGCCTCTCCGGCCCAGGGGTCGCGGGCGAAGGAGTCCTGGACCCAGTTCTCTATCTCTGGTGAGCCGCCCGGCGCCGAGGGCCTTGGGTAGATCACCTGTGGCCCATTGCTAGTCCTGTCCGTGGTCAAGACCAGGGCTATCTCTGAATCGTCCCCCTCCACCGTGGCGGCAGCCGAGTGAACGCAGGCCACGGAGGTGGCGCACGCCTGTGAGACCATCGGCCCCGTCACGCCGGGAGCCCCGATAAGGGCCGCAACCGAAGGCGCACCGTAGAAGATATCCCTCTGCGGCACGGTCCACCCGAACACCAGTCCGGTGAGCGCTTCAGCCGAGAAACCCCGCCGCTCGAACGCCGCCCTCGTCACGTCCACCGCCAGGTCCAGACTGCTCACCTCAGATAGGACACCCTGCCACCGCGCGAACGGCGACGACCAGGCGAAACCTGCAGGGATATACGCCTTCTCGAATCTCACCTTCCCCCTACCCCCTTACCTTCGCCGGGCGCAAGGCCCGCCTTCTTCCTCTCTTCTTCCGCAAGCACGCGCTTGAGGAGCTTTCCGACGGCGCTCTTGGGAAGCTCATCGCGGAACTCGACAAGCCTAGGCACCTTGTACGGAGCGAGTTTGTCCTTGCAAAAGGAGATCAACTCCTCCTCCGCCAGCGGGCTGCCCTCCTTCTTCACGACGAAGACCTTTACTGTCTCTCCGCGATATTCGTCTGGAACGCCGACGGCCACCCCCTCGACGACCTCCGGATGCTCGTAGAGCACCTCTTCGACCTCCCTCGGATAGACCTTGAAGCCGCTCGTGTTGATGACCTCTTTCTTGCGATCAACGATGTAGAGGTAGCCGTCGTCGTCCATGCGGGCGATGTCGCCGGTGTATAGCCAGCCCTCGCGAAGAGTGTTCGCCGTCTCCTCTGGCATCTGCCAGTAGCCTCTCATTACTTGTGGACCTTTCAGGATGAGCTCTCCAGGCTCCCCTGCTGGCATCTCCTCCTCGCCCGTCTCGATGTCCATGATCTTCACGTCGGTACCGGGAATCGGGACCCCGATGCTCCCGCCTACTGAACCCCTGAGGTAGGTATTGAACGTCGCGGGCGCGCCTTCGGAGAGGCCGTAGCCCTCCCAGATCGCACGCCCCGTACGCCTCTCGAAGGAGCGGAGCAACCCGAGTGGGACGCTCGCACCACCCGAGGTATAGAGCATTACCTTGTCCAGGCCGTAACTCTCCATCTCCGGATAGTTGTGTAGAGCGACGAAGAGCGTCGCCACGCCAGGAAGCATGACGGGCTCTTCGTCCCTGATCATCTCCATCACGACGTCAGGCTGGAAGCGAGGAACGGTGAGCAGGTTCCACCCCATCCGCAGCCCGAAAAGCAACACCATCGTCATCCCGAAGATGTGGAAGAAAGGCGCCACAGCGACCACCTTCCCGTTCTCCGGGAAGGCGGCGGGGTCTTCTATGAGCAAATCCATCGTCTGCTTGACGCCACCGAGCAGGTTGGCGTGTGTGAGCATGGCGCCCTTGGAGATTCCGGTGGTGCCACCCGTGTACTGGATGGAAGAGAGGTCTTTCTTCGGATCTATCTCCACCTCTGGCGCGCTCCCCGTAGTGGAATGCATGAACTCGTCGAAAGATGCGTCTCCCTCCTTCAGGCCACCTTCCGGTATGCCCACGCATATGATCCTCTTCAGCGGCGTATCTTCCTGAACAGCTTTTGCTTTCTCATACATCATGGAGTGAACGATAACGGTCTCCGTGCCGGAGTTATCGAAGATATGCGTTAGCTCCCTGCCGACGTAGATCGGGTTGACCTGCGTCGCCGTCGCACCGAGCCTCATCGTCCCGAAGAACGCGACGACGTACTCGGGACAATTGGGGAGCATCAGCCCCACACGGTCGCCCTTGTGTACTCCGGCTTCTTGGAGCGCGGCGGCGAAGCTCTCGGTCATATCCAGTAGCTCGCCGTAAGAGATCTCCTGCTCACCCTGGGTCAACGCCGTGTTGTTCCTGTACTTCTCCACCGCCTCTTCCAGAAACTCCGTCAGTGAACCGCCCAGGGGTTCACCCGAGAGCCTGTCTCCGTAGATCGAGAGCCATGGCTTCTTCGCGTCCAACATGTTCACTACCTCCGCCTGCTTGCTCCTCACATGCCCTTCGCCTCTTCTTGATCTACTGCTACACGAACTCGTCAACTTCTCCGACCATGGCTGTCGCTCCAGCACTCCGCAGGCCGATTAGAGAGCGGCTCAGTTCGGTAGGACGATCTTCGAGAACTCGCCAGTCCGGATGAGGTCGACGATCTCCTCTATATCCGTGTCCATACGCCTGTCGCCATTGAGGAAAGGCACGCGGGAGCGCACCAGATCGTGCGCCGCCCTGGTCTGCGGACTCGCCTTCTGTATGCCGCGCAGGTCAAGTGCCTGGCAGACGGCGAGGAGATGTATAGCCGCGACGTTCTGCGCGAGATCGATGATGGATCTGGCATCGCGGGCTGCTATGGAGCCCATGCTCACCTTGTCCTGGTTGTGCGCTTCGGTGGAGCGGGAGAAGATGCTCGCAGGGTTAGCGAGCTTGAGCGCCTCGGCCGTCATCGCCGAGCAGCAGAGCTGCATACCTTTGAAACCGTGGTGCAGGCCCGCCTCGGGGCTGTCCTCATCGAAGAAAGGGATCAGATTCGGGGTCAGGCCAGCATTGAACTTCTCGTCCACGACCAGCTCAAGCTGGCGGTCCATCAGGTCGCAGAGGTTGGCGACGGCGATCTTTAGCGCGTCCATAGCCTGGGTGATGTGGCTTCCGTAGAAGTTGCCCCCGCTCTGCACCCTGCCGCCCTCTGCGTCGAAGAGGGGATTGTCATCGGAGGAGTTGATCTCGACCTCTACCCAGCGTCTCACCCACTCAAGTGTGTCGCGCAGGGCGCCGTTCACGTGCGGTGCACAACGAATAGAATACTTGTCCTGCACCTGCCTCTCCAACTCCAGGAACTCCTTGCCGCCGAGACCGTCGCCGACGAAGATCTCCTCGGAATCCAGCGCCAGCTCGGAGTCCGCAAGCAGGTAACGGATGACACGCGCGCTCTCGGCCTGACCTGGATGCGGCTTCTGCTCGTGGATAAACGCGTTGAAGTGTCCCCGGTTGCCGAGCAGTGCCTCGGAGGCCATCGCTGTGCACAGATCGGAGACGAGCGCCAGCTCCTCCGCGTCCCACACTGCCAGAGCGGCGAACGCGCTCATGAACGAGGTCCCGTTGGTCAGAGCTAGCCCTTCCTTGGCCTCGAGTTCCAGCGGCGCCAGGCCCAGTTCGTTCAACACCTCCTTCGACTCCTTCACCTCGCCGTCGTGCAAAACCTCAACGTTACCAACGAGCGCTGCGCCCACGTAAGAGAGCGGCACCAGGTCTCCGCTTGCGCCGCAGGAGCCCCGCTCAGGGATGAGCGGGAGTACGTCGTTGTTCAGGAAATCGAGGAGTCGTTCGACCAGTTCGAGGCGGACTCCGGAGGTGCCTTTGGCGAGACAGTTGGCGCGCAGGAGCATCGCCGCCCTCGTGACTTCGGGCGAGGCAATCGGGCCCGTTCCGCAGCCAAGGAAGCGAAGCATGTTCTGCTGCAAACGGGCCGTCTTGGAAGCGGAGATCTGACGGTGCGCGCTGTCCCCGAAGCCTGTCGTGACACCATAGATAGGTATCTCGCGCAAGATCAGATCCTGCTTCAGCGCACGTGTCGCCCTGATCTTCTCCACCGCTTCATCGGATAGGACGCATGAGGTGTCCCTACGTCCGCGGGAGAACGTAACCACGGCCCCGATCGTTAGCGACCTCCCGTCGAGCTCAAACCGGAAGCCCTGCCCCGGTAGAACAGTCTTCATCGCAGATCACCCCTTGTACTGGCTACGCTTCCCCACGTCCTGACATCGATTGACCAGTCGGACAACTAGTATTTTAACCCGAACCGTACCTGGAAACAGGCCGAGACAGGTTCTCTCAACCGACAGCGATAGGCGGGGTCCTGGACTTTGCGGCCAGACTAAACTAGAGGTTCGACTGACACTAACTGCGAGACTACTCGCCATTGTGGCTGCGACGAAGACGAACGTGTTGATCGGTTATCTGGCGATCATGTTCCTCGACACCTCCAAGACGTTCTTCGTGTTGATAGGCTACCCGGCGCTCACCTCTCTCGGTATCTCTGGCCTTTTCTTGCCCCTAAGTCGGTACGGCACCATAGTTCTACTTGATCTTGCTACGGTCGCCGCCCTGGCCTGTCGCCCAGGATCTCGACGGCGTCGGTGAACAGGTAGGCGGCGATGAGTACCAGCGAGAAGATCAGACCTATAGCCGTGAATTTGCTCCTCCGTCCGGTACTTTTCGGATCATCGCCCCAGGT
>CADDZK010000202.1 GCA_902812425.1 Actinomycetota bacterium | reverse complement strand
GCACGACCTCGCCGGCTCGGAGCGTCCCGTTCTCTTCCTCCCACGCCTTCACGTGCTCATCCGTTATGAAAGGGCTGATCCCAGGCTTCCCCTCTTCGGCGAGGAGCCTGACGTCTATAACCGCAGCCGGCCCCATCAGGTCTTCCAGGGGCACCCTGTCCCCCGTCTGCGCGCCGAGAGGGGCTGCCAGCGGCAGCCCCGAGTCTTCGGGCGGGATGAAGTGGGTGGGGGCGTCGAAGTGGGTGCCACAGTGCTCGTCCATGACCACGAAGTTGGTCTGGTATGGGGCTGTGCTCCTCGTCTTGCCCGTCGGCCCTTGTACCTCGGCGAACCAGTTCCAGTTGTGGTGGGCGAAGGTCATGTGCCCAGGCCACGTACCAGGCAGCCGCTCCGAGACGGTTAGCGAGAGATCCATCACCCTCGCCGAGTTCAGCAATCCTGGATCCACCGCTCCTCCTAACCTTGCTCCGCATACTAGGGTACGCACACAACTCTTGCGTAAAGCGTCTGCAAAGAGAACGTAAAGCTTTTTAGCGAGAGTTCCCTGATTCGCCACCGCAAGCTTCTCTACCGCGGACTTCTCCCGATCCCCTGCTCATCTCTCCTTGGAACCCTCCGGCTTTATACGCTTGGGCACTGCCCCGCGCAAGAACTCACCGAAAGATCAGGGGATTGAGCCGCCCGTTTGTCGCAGGGATCAGGTTCCGTATTCTCGTAGCGGAACTTCTGGTACCTTCGTCCCGGGCTCAGAAACCCTCGAAGTAGCCTTCTGCGTCGAAGCGCAGCTCCTCAGGGTCGCCGACGACCTCGGCTTCGGCGTTCTGGAGAACCTCGTCGACGAGGTTCTCCGAGACGTAGAGGTACTCAAGGTGCAGCGTGTTCGGGATGCGGACGAAGCGCGTCTCCTCAGGCCCGACGCCCCAGTTGCAGCGGACGGCGGTCTCGATGGCCTCCTCATCGCTTTCGAGGACCATCGGCACCTTCGCCCGCTCGACAAACGTGCTCGTGACGACGTTGGCGTTGATGGCTTTGCGTTGGATCTGGTCGGCCAGACGCCGCGTCGTCAGGTCGGCGAGGCCGACTCCGAGGGCGTTGCCGTGCGACTCCTTGCTGATGTCGCCGACGATGATGTACTTGATGGAGGGGGTCTCGGGCTCATCGACGCCGAGGATGCGGAAGCGTCCGATCACGTTCGTGTCCATCCCCGTTCCAGAGTAGTTCTTGCCCAGATCGTCGACGTAGAGCACGTCTATATCCGAGACGGGCAAGCCTGGCATCATCTCCATGTACTCCGCGAGCAGCTCGGCCTCGCGAGCGTGGATCTCCTGCGGCGGTATCGCCTCGATGACGGCCGGTTCGTCGTAGGCGTTCTCGACTATCCCGACGCCGAAGAGGATGTGGCCAGACTCGAGTACCCTGTCCGCGACCTCGACCATGAAGTCGCGGATGCCCTCGACACCGTAGCCGTGCAGCGCGAGCGCCTGCTCGTGCTTGCCTAGCCCGATAGAGACCATCTTCATGAGGCCGCTCTCTACATCCGAGCGGAAGTCCGTGTGGGCTTTGATCCTGTTGACGAGCACAACGCCGTCTGCCTCCGAGGCGATCCTGTCCATATACACGGGCACCCCGCGCTCCGTCTCCCCGAGCTCGACAACCTCCATCGAGGAGCGTATCGGAGCGCCGCAGAAATCCTCCGTGACGTCTAAAGACTCCAGGATCTCGACCTGCCCCTCGGCCGTCGCCCCGCCGTGGCTCCCCATCGAAGGCACGATGAAAGGCTCCGCCCCCATCTCTTTGAGAACGGCGACGAGCGAGCGCAGGATCACGTTTATCTCCGCAATTCCGCGGCTCCCCGCGGTGAGCGCGACGCTCATGCCTGGCCTGATGGCAGAGGCTATCTCCTCTCGACTCAATTGCTCCCGCAGCGCCGCCTCGACGTCCTCGACGCGCGGCCTCGGGAACTTCTGCCGGATCTTGACCACCTTCGGGAACTGCATCGCTAACTCCTCTCTTCCGCCCGCTCCTCGGCCCCCGCCAGCGTGCGGGCGAGGTCGAGGGCGGCGCGCAGGCTCGACGGGTCCGCCTTCCCCGTACCGGCGATGTCGAAGGCCGTGCCGTGGTCGACGCTGGTGCGGAAGAAAGGCAGACCGACAGTCACGTTGACGCCGGTATCGAATCCCATGAGCTTTATTGGAATGTGTCCCTGGTCGTGGTACTGCACGACGACGATGTCGAACGCGCCCATCCTGGCCCGCATCATCACGGTGTCGGGCGGATGCGGCCCCGTAGCGTCTATCCCCTCCTCGACGGCTGCGGCCACGGCCGGCGCTATCTGCTCGGCGTCCTCGGTGCCGAAGAGCCCGTTCTCCCCTGCGTGGGGATTGAGCCCAGCGACGGCCACCCTCGGGCTCTCGACGCCGAGCTTCTTGAGCGACTCGTCGGCGAGCCGGATGACGGCGAGCTCTCTATCTGGCCTGGCGCGCTCTATGGCCTCCCGCAAAGAGACGTGGGTCGAGACGTGGATGACCTTCAGCTCGTCCGTCACGAGCATCATCGCGTAGTCTCTCGTGCCAGTGAGGTCGGCCAGGATCTCGGTGTGCCCCGGATACCTGTGGCCTGCGAGGTGCATGGCCTCCTTGTTGAGGGGCGCAGTCGCTATCGCGCCGACACGCCCCGCGCTCGCAAGGGCCGTCGCCCGCTCGACGTAGCGGAAGGCCGCGTCGCCGGCCCGCGCGTCGAGCTCACCGAAAGGCAGGTCCTCGGGCAACTCGGTCTCGGGGATGACGTCTACGGTGCCAGGCTCGAAGGTCGCCTCCTCGGGCTCTGCGACGGCGTTCGCGCGCAACGGCAGGTCGAGCAGACGCGCGGCGCGCTCCAGAATCCCCGCGTCACCTATGACGATGGCGCGGTTCCGTTTCCGGAAATCTTCCCCGGCGAAGGTTTTGGCGACGATCTCGGGCCCTATCCCCGCGGGGTCCCCCATCGTCACGGCTATGAGGGGCGGCGTCATGGATTGCTCTCCTCCTGCGCGAGCGCCTCTACTGCCCCTACAAGTGTACCCTCTCCGCCGAAACCTCCCGCCTTGGTGACCACGGGATAGGGTCTCGCCCCCGCCAGAGTTCCTATCGGAACCCCCGCCTCTACCTCTCCCTCGAGCCTGATGCCCGTAGCCCCCAGCCGCCGCGCCACCCCGACTGCCGTCGCCCCGCCGGTCAGAACCAACCCCTCGAAGAGCCCTTCCAGGCGCGCGGCGACCTCGGCAAGCGTCCTCAACGCCGACTCCCCCGAAGCGCTCCTCTCCTCAGGCGAGTGAACGGCGGCGCAAGCTCCCCCGGCCAGCGCCTCTCTCGCCGCGGCGAGCGTCCCTTCCAACCCTCCCGTCCGTGCGGGAACGGCTACCTCCCCGTACTCCTCGACCAGCCGCCGCAACTGCTCCCGCGCCACGCCGCTCAGGCTGCCGATCACCACCAGGACAGGACGGGCCGGCTCTCTCTCTGCGCCCTTCTCCCCGCCACGAGGTCCCGGATAGACGCTTCCCAGCGCGCGGGCGAGCCCCGCCGAGCCGGCCCACAGCACCCTGGCCGGGTCAGGAACGCCCCGCACGAGGGCTTCCAGGTCAGAGTCGCTATCAGCGTCGGCGACTACGCACTCGTTCACTTCCAGAGCCTGGCGGACGCGCTCGGGATCAGCGAGGTCCCCCGTGCTCAGAAGGCCGACGGATGAGAAGGCGTCTGCGAGCAGGGTAGGAAGGTGGGCCTCCCTGGCAGGGGTGTTCGGGTCGTCACCCATCTCTGTCTCGTCGACGGGGACGCCGCCCGCGAGCTGGGTCCCGCCCGCTGTGGTACGACCGGCCGCAGGGAAAGCGGGCGCGACGACGGCTGCGTCCCGTCCCGCGCCACCCAGGGCCGCCGCGAGCTCGGCTGCGACGTTCCCCCTCAAAGTGGAGTCGAGCTTCTTGTAGACGAGGCGCGCCTCACGCGCCGCCCGCGCAGCCTCGAGGACACGCTTCGCCGCGAAGCCCGCAGGCATGGCGCGGGAGTCGGCGTCGAAGGCTACGGCGTCGAGGTCGTCGAATACCCCCGATGGGCGGAAGAACACGGCGGTCCTGTAGCCGGAGCCGACGAGCTGCACGCCGGTGTCAGCGGCGCCGGTCAGGTCGTCGGCGATGACAGCGATCAGCATTTCAGCTTGTCAGCATTTCAGCTTGGCAGCATTTCAGCTAGTCTCGTGGTCGCAGCCTGGCCCTCAAGAGGCAACTCTTCCTCTGGCATTCTCTCAGACGCACGAGCACTTCACTACACGTAAGCTGACAAGCGAAGGCCTAGGGGGCCTGAGCGTGCTGAAATGCTGACCAGCCGCCTGAAGGGCGGCGTGCTGACAGGCTTTCATTGCGCCAGATAGCCTCCGTCGACGGGTAGGATCGCGCCTGTCACGAAGGATGCTTCGTCGGAGGCGAGAAAGAGGATGGCGTTCGCCACCTCGGCGGGTTCGCCGAGCCTCCCGATCGGGTGCGCCTCCTTCATCGGTGCCTTGTACTCCTCGGGGAGCTCCGCTACGGCCTCCGTCGCTATCGTGCCTGGCGCCACGGCGTTGACGCGGATGCCCCTCGCGGCCCATTCGACGGCGAGGTGCTTGGTGATCCCTGACGCCACGAACTTGGCTGGCCCGTACGTTGACTGCTGTGCCTGTCCGGCGAGGCCCGAGATCGAGGAGAGGCAGACGATAGAGCCCCCCGGTTCAGCCTGGTTCAACATCGCCTCGACGGCGAACTTGCAGGTAAGGAACATCCCCCTACCGTCCACGGCCATGACGTGATCCCAGTCCTCAGGTGTCGCTTCCACGATGTTGTTGAGCGGGATGACGCCGGCGTTGGCGACGAGCACGTCTATGCGCCCGAAGCTCCCTGTGGCCGCGTCTATCATGCGCCTCGCATCCTCCACCACCGAGACGTCCCCTACGACGACTTCGGCGCCCGAGAGCTGCTCCCCGAGTTGCGAGAGACCGGCCTCGTCAACGTCGGTGAGAACGAGGCGCGCCCCCTCCCTCGCGAAGAGCTCGGCGGTGGCCCGGCCGATGCCCTTCGCGGCCCCGGTAACCACGGCCACCTTCCCACGCAGGCGTCCGAGCCCCGCTCCCTCCGTCACGCTACCTCCTCAGCCGTCCACGCCGCCGTGACCGCAAGCGTTTTTGACGCACATTGCGCTTTCGTGCACAACCTATCATCGCGGTCTGCGGGCCGTCAAACGCCGCAAGCGGCGCACACGCAAGAATGGTGAGCACCCGAGTATGCATTGACACTATATAGCGATTTTAATAGTATGCCTCTCAGGGGCAAGGACAAAGGAGGGTGCTGCATGGCTGAAGCGACGGAGAAACGTGGAGGCTGGACGACCGAGCTACCGAGCAAATATCTGCCGCCGGTACAGTATCGGGATCTACCCGATCCTCAACCGCTAAGGAGATACATAGGGGCGAGCGTGATCCTGCTCGCCACGGCGTTAGGCTCGGGCGAGTTGTTGATATGGCCTTACATCACGACGCAGGCCGGGGTAGGACTTCTCTGGCTCGCGTGGGTCGGGTTTTCGGCGCAGTACTTCCTGAACATGGAGATAGAGCGCTACACCCTCGCGACCGGCGAAACCGCCGTCACGGGCTTCACGAGGATGTGGAGGTGGTGGGGCGTGGTCTTCATCCTGCTCGCGATCTTACCGAACACCTTCCCAGGCTGGGCGACGAGCGCAGCCACGATGTTCACTTATCTTTTGGGCATAAGCGACTCGAACTATCCCATAATCGCAACGATTGCCCTTCTCGCCATCGCGCTTGCGGTGACGCTCTCGCCTGTGATCTACAACACCCTGGAGAAGGTCGAGGGCGTACTCGTGGCGATCATCCTGGTCTTTATGGTGTTTGCGATAATCATAGCCACTGATGCGTCCTCATGGACCGGCATCGTCACGAAGGCCCCTGCTGGCGCTGCGAACCTGCCAAGGTACATTACCGAGATCGGTGTCACCGCGATTTTCGGGGCCGTGGTTTTCGCCGGGGCGGGAGGCTGTAACAACCTCGTCCAGAGCAACTACATCAGGGACAAAGGGATGGGTATGGGGGAGCGTATCCCGAGGATCGTCTCCCCTATCACCGGCGAGGAGGAGGCTGCCCCTTCGCTCGGGTACATGTTCCCCACCGACGAGCAGAACATGCGCCGCTGGAGGGGCTGGTGGAAGGTGGCCAACCAGGAGCAGATCATCACCTTCTATATCCTAGGCCTCCTGACGCTCATCGGGTTGTCCGTGCTCGTCAACTCGGTCCTCGGCCTCTCAGAAAAGGCCACCTCCGACATCTCGTTCGTCAAGACGGAGGCCGAGGTTTTGGGACGGCAGATAGGGTCCTGGTTCGAACTCTTCTTCTACGCGTCTGGCTTCGCGGTACTCCTCTCGACCAACATCGGCGTCGTCGACTACGTCTCACGGCTGACGGCCGACTCGTTGAAGGTGTCGTTCCTCAGGGAAAGCAGCTTCTGGAGCGAGAGCAAGATCTACATCGCGGTCGTCTGGCTGATGTGCGTCGTCGGTGCGGCCATCATATGGACGGGCATCGAGCCGCTCGCGCTCCTGGTCATCGCGGCGACCGGCGGCGGGTTCGCGATGTTCTTCTACTCGGCGCTCTTGATAAGACTCAACACCAGATACCTGCCCGAACCCATCAAGCTGCGCGGCTGGCGAATAGTCTTCATGGTGCTCGCGTTCTTGCTCTACGCCGTCTTCGTGCTCTACATCATCTACCAGATGTTCACCCAGGGCCCGGCGTCGTTCGCTTAAAGAGGCGGGTAGTCAAAGATATGGTCGGCCGGGGTGTTTAAGAGGCTCCGGCTGACCATACTTCTGGCGATGGTGATCTTCTGCGTCCTGATCACCGCGGCCTTCTTACTCGGTCTGATCAAATAGTGTGCCTTGCGGAGTGTTGCACGCTTTGTAGTCCGCACGGCGGCAAAGCACTAGTAATGAAGTCCGCCTGACAGGCACTCAAAAAATCCTCGGTCCGAGGGACGCTAGGCGGATGGAAGGAGAGCGTTGAAACCGTTACCGAGGCTAATTGGCTGGGCGGGAACTCTCGCGCGCTTGGTCGGTAGCGTCCTCCGTGTTCTCCTGTCAGTGTGGGGTGCGCCTCTGTGAACTCAAGCTCCACACCTCCGCGTCATCTGGAAGATATTGTGCCTGCCCAAACATCGCCGTGAAGTCTGGGACGCATAGCCGGACCTGGGCTGGTTTGCAGCGAAGCATTCCTGTAAACGCAATAGCCTTTCGTTCGGCGCCGCTAAATTCGACCAACCAGGCGGAGCATCCGATCGGTGTCGTCGGCGTCGATGGCTTTGATGACCTCTTGGAGAAGGCGGTCGGCCTCGTCCATGTCGATAATTGGCTCCGTACCCATCTT